>JBJTRR010000469.1:0-6594 GCA_046076185.1 bacterium
CCACGCTGCCGGCCGTGGTGGCATTGACTGTGCCATTCAGGTTTACACTGTTTGCCGTGATGGTGATCTGCCCGCCAGCCGAATAAACTTTTGCCGAAACTAAGAACAGATTTACACCTACTCCGCTGCTGTTGCTGGTGGTACCGGTGAGCGAAATGTTGCCTGAACCGGACGCCGACAGATTCGATGAACTCGTAAGGTAAATACCGTTACCCGAACCACTTGCCAGTGATGTGCCTTGAAATGAAATCTGCCCGGTTGTGACCGTAATTGGCGTGCTGGTTACATGAATGCCTCTGGAATTGGTTGTTCCACCCATCGCAGAACCAGAAATGTAGATATGACCTGTGCCGTTGGCGGCTATGGCTGTGGATGATTCGATACAGGCTCCGACACTCGTTGAACCAGTACCATTCGAAGTGCCGCTGATTCGTATGCTGCCATCTACGATATTGATTGCACTTGAAAAAGATTTGAACCCATAAGCGTTGTTCGTGCCATTGCCGCTGATGCCAGTGATATTGACATTGCCGCCGGAACCAGCAGATACACAGGCACGATTGACATAAACGCCAGTATTTGTTGAGTTGGCGGCACCCCGGCCATCGATCACGATATTGCCTGAAGTGGTTTTCAGGTTCACGTTGGAAGCTGAATCATCACCAATATCGACACCGTTAAATGCACCTGACTGATAAACGCCGCCCCCATTACCGTAAATGAACATATCGCCCTGATCGGTGGTCATATTACCGAAAACAGAAATCTTTTGGGCTGAGAGTGTCAATGAACCCGAGGCAGTTGCAACCAGAGAAGTACTAGGCAAGATAGTAATATTACTTGCCGAATTACTGGCAATAAGGGCCAGGCTGGCATTGGCGGGAACGGTGATATTGGCTGTGACATAAATAAAACTGCCAGTGCTGTTGCCTATTGTCAGGCTGCCGGCTGTGATTCGATTCAGTTCTGCCTGTGATAAGCCCAGATTGGCAGAGGTGTCGGTGCCATTGCCAAGATTCACACTGCTGCCCAGTGTCTGAATGATGATATTCCCGGCCGAAGTGGCATTGACCCGGGCATTGGTAGCAATATTCAGGGCGTTGGAATTGAGAGTTATGGGTCCACCATTTGTAGAGACATTACCATGGCCCAGGTTCAAACCGATGGCACTGGCATTGGCGGTGATGCCCGTCAAAGTGATACTGCCCTGCGACCCGCCGGCCTTGAAGCCCATGGTTGCAGAATCAGAATAATGAATGCCGTAACTGGTGCTTGAGGTGCCGCGCGATCTGCCTGTGGACAGAATTGGCCCGTTGGCGGTGGAAATGACACCGCTTGAATTAATCAGAATTCCATATTCATAGTTATTTGCGCTTGCACCAGAGACGGCCTGAATGTTGATGCCGCCATTTCCCGTAACATTTACGTTTGATGACTGGACACGAAAACCGTGGCTGTCCTGGCCGGTGCCGTTTGATGTGGCATTGATATTCACAGTGCCATCAAATGATCCGATGGTTGTCGAGTTAAGCCAGACGCCAAAATTCACTTCAGCCGCTGTGCCGTTACTGCTTACACCTGTCAGGTTCAGCGATCCGGCCCCGCCTGATTCAACTTTTGCCTGGTCAATTTTTACGCCACTGAAAGAATTGCCGGAAGAACCGCGTCCATCAATCGTAATATTACCACTGGTTGTATTGACGTTAACTGCCGAACCACTGATGCAGACACCATCAAACGAGCCAGACTGATAAACGCCGCCGCCGTTGCCGTTAAGCACGATATCGCCTGCCGCCGTGGTAATATTGCCACTGACAATAATATTCCGGCCAACCAGCGAAACACCTGCCGTGCCCATGCCTGTGATCGGGCCAGCGACCGTAATTTGCCCGCTTGAGACAGGCACACCGGTTTTTAGGCCACCTGAAGTGGTGATCGCTGCCAGAGTGACACCGCTGGAATCGTTAATCGTAATATTTGTGCCACTGGCCGACATGGTATTGAAATCATTTGCTGTGCTGTCGAGTGTAATATTACCATTGACACCCGTACCACCTGAAATGATATCTGTAGAACCGAAAACCGTGAGACTGCCGCCCGGCTGACTGATCGATTGGCTTGAGAAAAGCCTGAGATTTTTCGCAAATGTCACATTGCCAATGCTCACCGCAGCCGTGTTAATGATCTCGCCGGTGGTCGTGCTGCCAATTGTGAGCGTTCCCGCAGTAATCCGGCTGATCTCGCCTGAAGAAAGCCCGAGGTTTGAAGCATTATCGGCACCGCCCAGGTTAATGCCAGCGCCAAGTGTCTGTATGGCGACATTTCCTGTATTGGTCGCGTTCATTACGGCCGCACTTGAGATAGTCAGGCTATTGGCCGTGACTACAATGGGTGTGCCTGACGAGCGAACCGCGGCATCGCTCAGAGAAAAACCAACTCCACCTGAAGGATTGCCGGGGGTGCTGCCGGTTAAATTCAGCTGAGCCTGAGAGCCTGTGGTAATCAGGTTGGCACTCAATTCCAACACCATACCGTAAGAGCTTGTGCCCGTGCCAAAACTGGTGCCACTGATAGCCAGCGAGCCATTGTTTGTGCTGACGACAGAGCTGTTTAACAACCAGACGCCATAGGCTGAAGCCGTGCCACAGGCGGCGTTGCCATTGATCGATAAATTACCTGTGCCTGTGGTATTGATGTTTGTACCACTGTCGAATTTCACTCCCCGTGAATCAGTGCCGTTGCCATAGCTTGTGCCACTGACCCTAACCGAGCCATCAACGGCCGAGATTGTGGCCCCTGTTGCAACTACACCAAACACAAATCCACCAGCCCCATTACTACTGACACCCGTAAGATGAATCGAACCGGTGCCGCAGGTTTGAATTTGTGCCTGGCTGAGATTGATACCCGAAGCATTCGACCCGGCCGCAGCTCGACCATCGATAAAGATGTTGCCACCTGACGAAACAAGGCTTACACCAGGCCCGGTTATGCTGACTCCGTCAAATGTGCCAGGCTGATAAAGGCCGCCGCCATTACCGAAAAGCACGATATCGCCACTGCCGGTCACAATATTGCCAGCTACTGTGATATTCCGGCCCGTGAGAGAAACCACGCCGGAACCGGCCGATGCATCGATTGGCCCTGTGACGCTAAGCGAACTTTTCGTCACATCGCCATTGATAGTCAGTCCGCCGGTTGCGATGATCGCACCCAGATTCACGCTGTTGGCCACATTCACGGAAACCAAGCTGCCATTGGCTGCCAAAGTGGCAAACTCATTGGTGTTACTGTTTAAGCTGATGGAATTTCCAGGCGAAACAAAACTGGCGAAACCCGTCACTTTAATCGTTTTACCGATTTCCTGAATGATGTTCCCAACCGGGGTTCGCACGTTCAGGTCGCCTGTTGCGCTGGTGTTTCCCAGTATTATTGTATTGGAATTATAGATGGTAACATTCGTACCGCAACTGACTATGCTTGCCGTTGGAGAAAATTTGTTCGTTGGCATATTCAGCACAATATTGCCACTTGAGCCAGTGCCGGAGGATATGAAATTTGCCGACCCAGTGACTGTGATACCCGTATTACCAAGCTGGGTGATACTGCCTGATGTCGATTGCAATTCAAGACGACTCGCCGTAATGGCACCAAGCTGCAGCCCCTGCCCATAATTGACAACCGATATGGAATTGCCGTTAGAAATACTCAGCGGATTGAAAAGCTGCCCGCCATTGACAATCAGATTGCCCATTCCACTTACTTCAATGGCATTACCAAGAGTGGTGCTGTTGAGGTTTGCAAATCCACCAACCTGATAAAGCGAAAATGGCTGGGCCACGCTGCTGGTTGTGTTGGCAACCAGCATATTCTCAAGCCGCAGCGAACTGTTTGAATAGATGGCTCCGCCAGCCGGCAGGCCGCCGCCATTACCATTCGTTAATGTCAGGTTGGTGATGCCAGCAGGTGTGCTGATCTGGAAAATGCCTGTGCTGCCTGCGCCGGAAATGGCCAGATTTGTCTGGCCAGGGCCAATGATTTCAAGACTCTTTCCGCCTGAGTTGTTCACCAACAGAGGCCCGGCCCCAGAACTTAGCGTGATCGTCTGGCCATTGAGTGAAGTGGCAAATGAAATGAAATTCACAGGGTCGGCAACGTTGGTGTTGGCTTGCGCAATGGCCCATCGCAACGAGCCGGTCGTCTGCACGTCATCCGTCGTAGTGTTCACCACATAAGTGGCCAGTAACTGGCGTTCTTCCAAAAGGTCGAGTAAAGCAAGCCTGAAAGTTTTACGCCGGCGGCTTCGACTTCCTGAATTCTCTCCGCCAAAATATCTGCGGACCACTTGCGACGGAATCAATGAGAATTTATTGCCGGACATATCGAATCGCCTTGGTTTGTGCAGGAGTTGCCGCAGATTCAGCGACAGAAATATTTGTACCTAATATAATAAATTTCATGACAACCGGGTTGACTTTTTAGATAAAACAGATATTTGCAAGTTCAAATTTGCCTCACGTTGTAAAAAACAAACAATTCAAAAGCCATCAAGGCCTTTTCATGCCTGAATCATGAATTCAACGCTGCAGATGTCTCAAAAAAGCATCACGCTGATGCATAATAGCATCAGGGCACGTTTGGCTCAGTGGTCAGGGCCATGGCTTCGCGAAAAAGGCGGTTTTCAAGTGCTTTTGGTTTCTGTTTCATGGCGGGCTCAAGCCTTTTGATCAAAGCCTGTGCCTCAGCCTTCCGGCCCATTTTCCACTGGGCCATGGCCAGAAAGGCAATATCCGCAGGTTGCTCGATACCGCCAGCGGCCAGTTTGTTCTGTTCGAGTGCTTTGGCAAGTGTTTTTGCGGCTTCATCAGATTTCCCGGCCCGAAACTGGGCTGCACCAAGCCAGCGAGCGGCCAGACCATTTTCAGATTCAGCCTTCAGGGCCGCCTGGGCCAATTCCAGTGCCTTGCTGTATTCACCCGGCTACCGATCTGGCACTGAGGCCAGGAACCATGCCAGCGAACCACCAAGCCTGAATTTGAGTGTTGCCAGCATTGCAATTTGAGGATACTGCCTGATTTGCATTTCAAGCTGTTTTGTTGCCTCATCAAAAGCCTCTGGCTTGCCTGATTCCGGCAGAAGATCAATCCGCTTGATCCAGTGGAGTTGCATATTATTGTGATAACCGACATTCGCCGGATTTATCTGAATGGCACGCGACTGCAATTCAATCGCTTTCTTCAGCAAGTCGATTGCCTTGGCCGGTTCAGGGGTTTTATCCGATAGATTACTGTAAGAGGCCCCAAGATCGGCCAGATTATCAGGCAGATTGGGGAATTTCTGAGCCAGATTTTCCCTGATTTCAATCGCCCTTGAATAGGAGGCTGTGGCAGCGGCATCTGACGATTCAACAACCCCTAAATTATTTAGAGCTGCTGCCAGACTATTCTGAAATTCGACAACCGCAGGGCTTGCACTGACAAGAGATTCATAATTTTCAACGGCACGGGCATAATTCACCCTGGCTGTGGCGGGGTTGCCGGTCGCCTGTTCAAGATTTCCAAGATTGTTCAAAGCAAATGCAAGCCCCCGGCGAAATTCGGTTGATGCCGGATTCGCCTTCACCAAGCCATCAAGCGTCTCAATGGCCTGGCCAAAGCTGCTTCTCGATTCAGCCTGATTGCCGGTTGCAGCATCAACTCTGCCAAGCTGCACCAGCGATGCGGCCCGACGCAGCTGGTAAAGTGTCATCGTCGGGTTTTCTTTGAGAATCGCCTCGAATTGCCCGGCCGCCTGCTTCAAATGGCCACGTGCCGAGGCCGGGTTGCCTGCTGCTGAATCAATTGCAGCCAGATTTAGCAGGGCAACCGCCAGATCATTGCGATAATCAATATTTGCCGGTTTGGCGGCGACAAGCGATTCGCCAATTGTGATTGCACGATTGTAGTCGGTTCGGGCCACATCAGCCCTGCCAGCATTTTTTTCAAGCACACTCAGGTTCGTTAGCACCCGGGCAAGGCCGCTTTTGAAATCGTTGTTGTCGGGGCTGCCGCTGACCAGTGCATCACGAAGAGTGATCGCACGATTGTAATACTGGCGGGCCGTTTCAATATTGCCGGTCTCCCGCTCAAGATTGGCAAGGCTGTTTAAAGCCCCTGAAAGTGCGTATTTTGTGCCGGTTTCAGCGGGATTAACCGCAATAAGTTTTTCGAAATTTTGAATTGCTGCTGTTTGATGTTGCCGGCCGGCATCAGCGTTGCCCATGGCGGCCTCAACCAGGCCAAGTTCGGTCAGAGTTCTGGCGAGCCGGGCTTGATAGTCGCGGTTTTCAGAGTTTTTTGAGAAAAGATCCTGTAGCAACTTCACTGATTCCATATAACTGCTGCGGGCATCAGCCAGGTTTCCGATGACGTTTGTCAGATGAGCCAGTTCATGAATCCCCTCAGCCAGTGAAAAAATGGATTCAGGACGGGTGTCGTTCGAAGAGCGGAAGTCGTCGTTGAGCCTTTGGAAGAAATCAATGGGTGATTTGAGAAGGTTTCGGCGCAGATCTTCGAGTTCAGGGCGGTTTTTGAGCTGGGCGTTTTCCGAGACGGC
>JBJTRR010000470.1:0-1938 GCA_046076185.1 bacterium
CATATAATTTGGTGTCCCGACAATGGCCCATGATACCGTCATTATTGCTCTGCTGTTAAACAACTTTGCAAAACCAAAATCACTGATTTTGGGAGATAGATTGAAATCCTCATCAAAAAGATTCTTGTCCTGTTTTTCACCTTTAATTTTTTATAAAAGAATGTTTGATGGTTTCAGGTCCCGATGTAGAACGCCCTGTGTGTGGGCGAACGCTAAACCTCTCGCGCATTTTTCAATCAGAAAAGCCGACTTTCTGGGAGACATTAACTCTTTTTGTATCAAGTTGCTGAGTGTTCCACCTTCCAGCAGTTCCATGACAAGATAAGGAATATCTGAATCGCTTAATCCGTAATTAAATAACCGTACAATGTTCTCATGTGAAAGCCGGGCCTGAATCACTGCCTCATTTTGAAAACGTTCCATGCTGCGATGCGATAAACTGTGCGGTTTTATGGTTTTCAGGGCTACATGCCGATTCAGTTTTTCATCGAGGCATTCATAAACGTCGCCATTACCACCTGAAGATATCAGCCGAATCACATGATAGTGGTCAATAGATTTCGGTAACTCTCTGGGCGGTAATGCCTTGAGGCGATTCAGGAAAATCTCGGAAGAGTCTGTGGGGTGCGAATTAATATGTTCATTTTCAATCACACGACCTACATTTGCCAATTGCTTATCTGATAGTGATTTGTGCTGTTCTACATAATGAAAACAGTAATCACATTGATCGAGGTGATGCTCGATGGCAAGCAATTCGGCATCGTTGAGAGTTCCGTCAAAAAACGCATTCAACTTGTTAATATTGTAGCAGTGAATTTCTGACATAACGCACACCTGCAATGTCTCGGAATTCTGTAGTACAAATTATCATGCCTCATCCTTGAAAAACTGGCAAGTTTTAATTTCGACAAATAGCTAGTAATTAACGGTGAAAACGGTTTGCGATTTTTAAAAAAATGGGCCAGGTGTTAACCTGGCCCGAGTAATCATTCTTGTAAACAAGCGATGATCAATACATGTCGTCGTAACCGCCACCGGCGGCCTTTTCCTTCCTGTCTTCCGGCAGATCGGCAATCAGGGCATCGCTCGTCAGCAGAAGAGTGCTGACCGAGGCTGCGTTCTGAAGGGCCGAACGGGTCACCTTGGTCGGGTCGATGATGCCGGCGACAACCATATCGGTGTAGGTGTCGTGCAGGGCGTCGTAACCATTGTTGCCAGTGGCTTCGGCAACCTTGCTGACGACCACGCCACCGTCTTGGCCGGCGTTCTCGGCGATCTGGGTGATCGGAGCGGTGCAGGCACGAACGATAATCTGATAGCCGGTCTTCTCGTCGGTGGTCAGGTCGGCACCTGCAGAGACGTGACGTGAAGCACGCAGAAGGGCCACGCCACCACCGGGCAGAATGCCTTCTTCCAGAGCGGCGCGGGTGGCATGCAGTGCATCTTCCACGCGGGCCTTCTTTTCTTTCATCTCCGATTCGGTTGCGGCACCCACCAGAATCTTGGCAACGCCGCCCGAAAGCTTGGCCAGACGCTCTTCGAGCTTTTCGCGGTCGTAATCGCTCTTGGTGTCGGCGATTTCGCGGCGAATCGCTTCGATCCGACCCTTGATCGAGTCAGTCGTGCCAGCACCTTCGATGATCGTGGTATTGTCCTTATCAACCGAAACTTTCTTGGCACGGCCAAGGTCGTTCAAGTCAAGGTTTTCCAGCTCAATGCCCAGTGCTTCGAAGATTGCCTTGCCACCCGTCAGCACGGCAATGTCTTCCATCATGGCCTTGCGGCGGTCGCCATAGCCAGGGGCCTTCACGGCCACGCAGCGGAAGGTGCCGCGAAGTTTGTTGATAACCAGCGTAGCAAGGGCTTCGCCTTCAACTTCTTCAGCGATGATCAGCAAGGGGCGACCCGTCTGGGCGACCTTTTCCAGAACCGGAA
>JBJTRR010000471.1:0-1500 GCA_046076185.1 bacterium
TCTGCTGACACAGACAAACCACTTTGTCGTGCGGGCGATCATCAATGGCAAGGGCCCTTTTTACCTGGTGGTTGACACCGGCGCACCTGGCCTTTTTCTGGGCACTGAAGCATCCAGAAAGGCAGGCATCACGTCTGAAAAAGGCAAGTTTTTCAGCAATCTTGAAGAGCTGAAACTGGAAGGCGGGCCGACCCTGAAAAATCTGCCCATGCGTGTGGAAGACCCATTTCAGCTCACTGGCATGAATTCGCTGGGCCTGCCGGGCATCAGGCTCGACGGACTAATGGGCTTCTCGGTGCTGGCCCGCTATCGTATCACGCTTGACCCGACACACAAACGCATGATCTGGACCCGGCTCGACTTTAACCCGAAACAGACACTTGACGATGTTCCTGTCGCTCGTCGCGAAGAGATGCCGGCCGAACTTCAGGCAATGAACATGCTTGGCCCTGCCATGAAACTTGCGTCGCTTTTCATTGGCAAGCAGCCCGACGTGAAACGTCTGCCACAGGGCTTCGCCGGTTTTTCGCTTGAATCTGGGGTAAATTCAGCAAAACTCGTTATTGGCCGCGTTCTTGCTGATTCACCAGCCAGCCGGGCTGAATTGAAATCAGGCGATGAAATCACGGCCATTGATGAAAAACCTCTGAAAAACCGCGATGAATTCACCAAATTCATGGAACAGAAACCGGCAGGGGCAACATTGAAATTTTCAATCAAGCGTAGTGGCGAAACCAAATCCATCGAATTGAAACTGGCTGAGGCCTTCTAAAATGAAATTTAATCAAGCTCTTATCGTTTCGCTATCTGTCATTCTGGCCAGTTGTGGTAGTCTTTCCGCACAGCCACCAGGTGCCATTCGCAATCAGACAAAATCCATTGTCCCAGACCTTGAAAAACTTGGCCCCGGTTTCGCTTTTGAAATGACTGGCACAAATCATTTTTATGTAGAAGTGAAATTAAATGGCGAAGGGCCGTTTCGTTTGATTTTTGATCTTGGTGCGCCGGTCACTCTGCTCTCAAACAAGGCGGCCAAAGACTCGAAGACCATTTCGCCCACTAAGCGGCCAAGTTTTCTCATGGGCATGCAGGGTGAGGGTATGGTCAAAGAAATGCAATTTGGCGAATCAAAAGCCAAAGATATTCCGGTCATGATTTTTGATCACCCGGCCATAACCGCCATGAGCGAGATTCTTGGCAAGCGGTTCGATGGCATACTGGGCTATACATTTTTCGCCCGTTATCGCACGACAATCGACTACGAAAAAAAGCGGCTCTGGTTCGAGCCTGTGCGTGAATCGACAGAAAATGTAGCATCGGCCCTGCCGGATAAAATGCTTAACCCCGGCCGAAAGACACCAGCTACAGAAGTCATACCAAGACATAATTCCATTGGTATTGAAATTGAAATGCAACCGGGCGATAAATCCGCTGCAACTTTGCCTGTTGTTAAAATAGCCAGGGTTCAGCCAGGATCACCTGCGGAAAAGGCTGGTATCA
>JBJTRR010000472.1:0-1623 GCA_046076185.1 bacterium
CAAATGTCTTTGTTGATTGACCAGATCATTAAGATGAGTCTCGCTCTGTTGATGATAAGCCAGTGGGTTTCATCAGCGGCGGCGGTTGACATGTACGTCAGTTCAACTGGCAACAACACCATTTACCGGCTTAAAGACGACGGGTCTTACACCGTTTTCAATAACACCATCGCCTCTCCTACTGGCGTAGCTTTTGGAAACGGCAAGTTTTTCGTCAACTCGGGCGGGTCAAAAATCGTAACTCTGACATGGACAGGTGCAGTCACCGACTTCATCACCACCGGGATCTTGAATCCCAGCGGTCTTGCCTATGGTGGAGACGGCTTTCTTTATATCGCTGATTCGGGATCAAATTCGATCCTTAGATCCGATGATGCCGGCAACTTGACGACTTTTGCAACCGGGCTGTCGAACCCCCGTGGTTTAACTTTTGACAATCAGGGCAACCTGTATGTAACCAACGGCGTGACTGCTGGTTCAATCAGCCGAATCACGCCCGCTGGTGTCAGAACCACCCTGACCTCAGGCCTGAATTCCCCATACGGTATATCTTTCGGATCCAACAATCTCCTGTATGTTACAACAACGGGCGATGGTGGAGTTTCGGAAGTGACTCTTGCAGGTGCAGCAACCCTGAAAGGCTCAGGCTTCGCAAGCCCCAGAGGCGTTTACCTATCATCAGCTGGCGATATCCGTGTTGCAAGCTCAGCAACAGGCATCATTTATTCTGTCTTCAGTATCGCCCAGGCCACGCCTTTTGCCTCAGGCTTCAGCTCACCTACATTCGTCTCAGTGCCCGAACCATCAACTTATGTTCTTGGCTGCACTGCGATTTTACTTCTTGGCGTTTGCCAGAGACGTAAATCCAAGAAATCCTGACATCGATCAGTCAGTAAAAATGACCGAAACAGACGGGATTCAAGCTGTTCCTTTTCCCAACTGATTTCGAGTCATCCTTTTCAAAAATCCATGGGTGGATCTCAAAAATGGTTGGGATTCACCCTGCTTAATTCTTGTTTGATTAAGAAATTTTTGGAATCACTGTAACGCCCAGGCACCGGCAAAGAGTCGAAAACCGCCCGGAGCCATATCAGACAGGGATGGCAGAGTAACACCCAACCAGCTCAAGGCAATCTATGCGATTTACAAACGACTGAGGCTGAACCCGCAACTACTGGTGAACGAGCGGTTTGACTGCCATGTGCCGGAAGATCTGACCATCCGAGAGGCCAGCCAGATACTTGACGATCTGAAAACCCAACTGCCACCCAGCCGATCAATGACCTGAATTTCAGGAAGTTGAGGATGGGGGCGATGGGAGAAAGTCTGCCAAATGTTATGTGTTGCAGGCTTTTTTTAGCCTTTAGACATGATTACGGAATTAGCCGACAATCACGTCACCTTTCGCGTATAGTTCACCCGGCGGC
Organism: bacterium; assembly: GCA_046076185.1. Lineage (GTDB taxonomy): Bacteria > Planctomycetota > Planctomycetia > Isosphaerales > Isosphaeraceae > QWQI01. Next base: position 1,428 of record JBJTRR010000472.1, read on the forward strand.
CCTTCTGGAACGTCACAATGTTCAGGTCAAGAGCGTTGATCTTGCCGTCGCCGTTCACATCGCCAACCCAGTTATAAGCAGCCACAGGGTTGACACTGGTGTTGCTCGGGTTCGTATTGTCAAATATCAGGTTCGACGCATTCTGGTATCGCCACGGCATCGATGTCAGTACCGTTTGAACCAGGTTCGTATCAAG
>JBJTRR010000473.1:0-3967 GCA_046076185.1 bacterium
GTAATAGATGACACAATTCCGACTTGATAAAAGCCGTTTAAGCTGCCATCAAACCGCAATTCTCTGAATTATGTCGTATAATCGGCATTCAAGTGGATATACTCAGCGGTGAGGTCGCATGTCCAGAAACGAATCGACGAACTGCCGCGTGTGAAGACAAGCTCAATATGTGTCTCACGATTGTCGCGGATATTGGCCGAGACCTTCGCGGCATCAAAAACCAGCGGCACTCCCTTGTGATAAAGCGGGAAGCCGTTGAGCTTCAGGCACATTTCCGTTTCCTGAAAATCAATCCCGGCATAGCCTGCCGCCGAAACGATGCGACCCCAGTTCGGGTCGGCCCCGTGTATCGCCGTTTTCACCAGGGGGCTGTCGGCCACCGAGCGGGCAATGGCCATGGCCTCGGCCCTGTCCACACAGCCAGTTACGTCAATCGTAATACGATGTGTCGCCCCTTCGCCATCGCCGGGAATCATCTTGGCCAGCTCCTCGCACACGCCCCGCAGGGCCTGGCGGAACATGGCCAGATCCTCGCCTGCCAATGCTGCATTATTGGCCTGACCATTGGCCAGAACCAGCACGGTGTCGTTTGTGCTGGCATGGCCTTCAACAGACACACAATTGAAAGAGTCGTCAACAGCCTCTGACAGATACTGTTGCAGAAAATCCTCGCTCACTTTGGCATCTGTCAGAATAAAGGCGAGCATGGTGGCCATGCGCGGGCCGATCATCGCCGCACCCTTGCAAAGGCCCAGAATATGCACTGTTTCGCCATTGGCGGTGGTGATGGTGGTGCCAGCCACCTTGGGCACAGTGTCAGTTGTCATAATGGCCCGGCTGGCGGCCTGAAAGGCTTCAACCCCGGCAGAAAGCCCGGCGGCGGCCATATCAATGCCCTTCTGAAGCTTATCCATGGGCAACTGGTGGCCAATCACACCCGTCGATGCCACAAGCACCTGCCGGTCGGAACAGCCCATTTTTTCGGCGGCCATTTCAGCCATTTTTTCGGCATTCTGCAGGCCCTGCTGGCCTGTGGCGGCATTGGCATTGCCGGCATTGATAACCACGCCACGCAGGCCATGGCCGGGCACCAGGGCCCTGTCCCACTGCACAGGGGCGGCTGCAACACGATTCAGCGTGAAGGTGCCCGCCGCCGTGCAGGGATGATCGCTGACAAGCATGGCGACATCAAGATTGCCCGACGCCTTGATGCCACAGGCCACGCCAGCGGCCTTAAAGCCACGGGGAATTGCAAAACCAGGCCAGTTTTCCATGATTGGTGTTTCCTTATCTGGATATTTTATATTCGTCAGTTACTGGGCGGTATAACCACCGTCAATTGTCAGGCTGGCACCAGTCATGAAGCTTGAGGCATCAGATGCCAGAAAAATCGCCACGGGGCCAAGTTCAGCGGGCTTACCCCAGCGTGCCATCGGAATTTTTGAGACGACGCGGGCATTCACTTCCGGGTCTGATAGCAGGGGCGTGTTGATTTCGGTGGCAAATGGCCCGGGGCAAAGGTTATTGACGGTTACGCCGTGGGCGGCCAGCTCAAGGGCGAGCGACCGGGTCATGGCCGACATGCCGCCCTTACTGGCAGAATAGGGCGTGCGATCAGGCATGGAAATATCGGCCATCATGCTGGAAAGGTTGATGATCCGGCCCCATCCACGAGCCTTCATCATTGGCACCACGGCGCGGCAGCCGAGCCAGGCGCCTTTGAGGTTGGCATTGAGAACGGCGTCCCAGTCGTCAATCGCCAGCTTTTCGATGGGCCCGCGAATGTTAATTCCTGCATTATTGACAAGAATATCGACCTGGCCGAAGCGATTGGCGGCGGTGGCGACCATTTTTTCGACATCAGCCGGGCTGGTGACGTCGGCGGCCAGGCCCAAGGCCGAACTGCCATAAGTTTTGCTGATCTCGGCGGCGGCTGATTTGGCTGATTCTTCGCTGCGGGCGGTAAGGGCGACACTGGCCCCGGCATCGGCCAGAGCCTCGGCGATAACCCGACCCAGGCCGCGGGCCCCGCCCGTGACAAACGCCACCCGCCCATCAAGCCGAAATTGAGAAATATAGCTCGTCATCGCCTGGCCTCGCCTTTTTCAGATGTTGCCGCCTGGTTTTCATGTGAATCGGTTGGAAAGAGTATAGCAAAATTGGCCGGGCCGGGCAGCCACCGGGTGAAGAATGAGCTTTATCGATTTTTCCAGCGGCCCTGGCTTCAAGTCGGGTGGCCCTGATTGTCGATAAAATCGTTAAATATTGCAAATGCAGGAAGGATCGTACGCATGTCGTTCTGGGGCGAAACAGCCAGCATACCACTGGAACCAGGCTGGAGACCGGTAAGACGGGCGGCTTTTGTGAAGGCTGAAGGAACGGCTTTTGTGCCGGTTGTGTCGCATGTGGCGGCTGTGCAGACGCTTGTTGCCGCACTTGAGCAAGGCCGCCGGGGCGTGGTGATCCATGGCCCTGCCGGATCGGGCCGGACGGTTGTTTCGCGGCAGATTTGCCGGGTGGCAGGCGGGCTGGTGCATGAACAGACCCAACCGCCGCTGGATTTTGACGGATTTACCAGTGGCAAGCATGGAATAGTGCAAGATTTTTCGGGGCAAAAGCGGCCTGGGTTCATCAGGGTTGATGGGCTTACACTGGAACACCGGGGATGGGAGGCTTTGAGCAGCGGTTTTGCGGTGCCCGGCGTTCGGCCTGTTCTTGTGGCCACAACGGCATGGTGGCTGTGGCACAGGCGGCATTTTGGCAGAGGCTGGGCTGAGGTTGGCCTGAAATTGCTGCAGCGCGACGAGATTGAGCATATGGCGAATGCGGCCCGGTGGCGGCTTGACCCGCGACACAGCCAGCTTGGTGAAGCGGCTATTGAAGAGATTGAGAGAAAATCGCAGGGGCTGGCCACTGTGGTTTCACGCTTGGCAATGGCTGAGTTTATTCATTAAGATAGAGATATAAGTCGGCCCGGTATTTCGAAAAAGTGGATACACCTGCCTTGAAAAAGACGATTCATGCCGTTTGCCCGCTTGATTGCCCTGACACCTGTTCGATGCTGGTGACGGTAGAAAATGGCCGCGCCACGGGGCTGAAGGGCAACCCCGACCACCCGTTTACGCGTGGGGCACTTTGCGGCAAGATGAATCATTATCTTGAGCTGGTGTATAGCCCTGACAGAATTCAGACGCCCCTGAAACGTGTGGGCCCCAAGGGCGCCGGGCAATTTGAGCGGATATCGTGGGGCGAAGCGATTGCGACGATTGCTTCGCGATTCAAGGCTATTGCAGCATCGGCCCACGGCCCGCAGGCGATTCTGCCGTATTCGTATTATGGGACGATGGGGAAGTTACAGGCGTCGAGCCTTGACCGTGTTTTTTTTCACCGGCTGGGTGCATCGAAGCTTGACCGGACGATTTGTGCGTCGGCCGGTTCGCAGGGTTATGAATATACGGTGGGGGCAGGGCGATTTGGGGCCGACCCGATGGCCGTTCCCGGCTGCCGGCTGATTGTCAACTGGGGTTCAAACACAGTTCAGACCAACGCCCATCTCTGGTCGTTGATGGTTGATGCCCGACGAGAATCGGGGGCTAAAATCATTACGATCGATCCTTACCGGAGCGAGACGGCCGAAAAAAGCGACCAGCACCTGCGCATTCGGCCAGGCACGGATGCAGCGCTGGCGCTGGGGCTGATGCATGTGATTTTTCGCGACAGTCTGCACGACCAGGCTTATCTGGATGATTATTGCACAGGCGGCGAATCGCTGAAAGCACGGGTGCTGGCGGAATATTCACCAGAGATAGTGGCTGGAATCACACGACTTACGACAGTAGAAATAGAGACGCTGGCCCGCGAACTGGCGACAACGCAGCCTTCGCTGATTCGAGATGTGATCGGCCAGATACACCGGGCCGATCGGAAAGATGGGATTGCAGGGCAGGCGCACCAGCAGCACCCGCTG
>JBJTRR010000474.1:0-1670 GCA_046076185.1 bacterium
GCCGCGTCAAGATGCCCGGTGTTAAACCACCAGAGGCTGCAGAAAATCAAAAGCAGGCTTGCCGCCAGGCCTTTCACAAGCCGCCTTCGCGGCATGGCCAGAAGATTTGGCCACGCCCTGACTGGCTGAATTTCCGCTGGAACCAGCGACCGGAAACGATCGGCCAGCTCGTTATGAAACGCTATTTCTCTGGCGAAATGCCTGGCATTTTCAGCCGATGCCTGAATCCAGCCCTCAAGATTCTGGAAATCTTCAGGCGAAATGCAATCGTCCAGATAATCCGAAATCCATTGAGCTGTTTTGGATCGATCGTTCACGATGCCATCTCCGCCGCTTTTTCCTGCATGCATTCGTGAAGCCGGTCACGAATGCGCTGCAGCGACTTTGCCACGGTGTTTGCACTCTGGCCCATTTTCAGGCCAATTGCCGCAGGCTTGAGGTCAAGTTCATATCGCAACCGGCACAGCTCACGCGATTTGCGGTCGAGCATGGAAAGGCAATCGCCCAAATAATCAAGCTCGGGCCGGGGCTCGGTGGCCTCTGCCGCAAAGGCCTGCTCCAGAAGGTCAATCGTGCCGGGCTCGAACATTTTCACGTCGCGATTCACCCGCCGATAGAAGAGACGAACCTGATTCCGGGCGATTCCAATGGCCCAGGCCACAAAAGGCTGCGACGGGTCGTAGCGGTCGAACGAATCCATCACCGCCACGGCGGTTTCCTGCAGCACATCGTCGCGGTCGGCAAAACCCGGCACCATCGAAGCCACGAAGGCACGAACCGAAGGCATGGCCATCGTCCAGTATCGAGCCGCCTGACGTGCCTTATCGTCCATCACGGTCAACTCCCGTTGATTGCTCCATAAGGTATTATCATTGATCGCGAATTCATGACAACCAACTTGCAATAAATCTTAAATTATGGAACGAGATGGGCTTAAGCCACATCAGGCAGACTTGCGGAAACTGAGGTTTTTGCCCGACCTGGCCAAATTTCTGGCCAATGGGGTTTCATCAAGGACCCATGCGTGAGCCCAATTTGCTCACGAAACACAGCGCGTTACCTGTGGCGGGGGTGGCTTGCCCATGACTTTTCTGTTTTTAAACAGGCGGCCAGAGCTGATTCCAGCTTTTTTGAAGGCCGCTGAATTTTATCCGTAAGGTGAAACAGCATAAATATTTGAAAACAGAATAAGCGAACAGCCGGACAACTTTTTTTTGACATCTTCGAAGTGGCTGATATTATATTAATGCTCTTGGTGGTTTGAACAATCATCGGGATGCCGAAGTGGCGGAATTGGCAGACGCGCTAGGTTCAGGTCCTAGTGGGAGTTAATCCCGTGGAGGTTCGAGTCCTCTCTTCGGTACTTACTCAAAAAGGTTACGCCCCTGTGGTGTAACCTTTTTTTTTGACTCCCTATCCGTTTGAATGATTTGCTAATTCCGGTTCGCGAAAAATCAAAAAAAGCCCCGGCCATGCAACCTGCATTGGGCCCTGATTTTGATTATGGAACCCCTTGACTGAAACGGGCAAACCAATCATGTCACCTTACGGGTGTAGTTCACGCGGCGGCCTTTTTGGAAAGTTACCAGGTTCAGGTCCAGGGCGTTGATCTTGCCATCGCCGTTGACGTCGCCCACCCAGTTATAAGCTGCCACAGGGTTGACACTTGT
>JBJTRR010000475.1:0-3685 GCA_046076185.1 bacterium
AATGGCGCCCCAGCTGATCAGGTCGGCGATGTACTGCGGGCTGATGGTGTCCAAAAACTCGCCGGCGGCCGGCACGAATCATGAATTTGGATAGCCTGAACGGCTACCAGGATTTAAGAGTGTCGTTGTATTTCAAATTCATAAATTTCGTAATAAAATATCTGGAAGTTGGTCTGTTCAATTGCATTTTCTTGAGGTGTCTGTTTGATCAAATCCGGTGAGTCTGTGAACCAGAATGCATTGAGCTTTTCAATGTGGTCTTCAGCTGGAAAAGCTGGTGAGATGCATCCGCTGAAGGAATAAATCTCTGAAACATGTTTGAGCGAAACCCATTGATCGGGCTTTGCAACAAGTTTCTTGGCCATGTAACCGGCGGGAATCATAGTAATTCACCTGTAATAATTGCAAAAACTCCGCCTGAAATCAGGCGGAGTTCGAGATGTGACAATAAGGTGAGGACAAAAGTCTCAGCCGACTTTGGCCAGCTTGAGCTGTGGCTTCGACCGGTAATTTGCCGAAGCTTCCACAAAATTTTCAAGAAGCTGAGTGTCAAGCGAAATCAGGCCGTCAGCCTCAGGGTGCCACTGCACACCCACACACCACCAGTCCGAGTCGGTGTGAACAATCGCTTCAATCAGGCCGTCCACCGCATGGGCGGCTGCCTTCATGCAGGGTGCCAGTTTTTTGATGCCCATGTGATGCATGCTGTTGACATGCATTTCATCTGAGCCATAGATTTTTTCAAACATCGAGCCCTTAACGGGATGCACCACATGGCGATGCACGCCGCCATTAATATCGTGGTGCGGCAACCCTCGCGGGTATTCTTCGGGCAGGTGAACATAAAGCTGGCCGCCCAGAAAAACATTCAGCTCCTGCATACCCAGGCCAATGCCGAGGGTCGGAATTTTTCGTTGCTGGCAAAGCCGCACAAGCAGCCTGTCGGCTGTCTCGCGGCGTTCTTCCATTTTCTTAACCGATGGGTGATGATGCATACCCATCTTGAGCGGGTCGATATCATCGCCACCGCTTAAAACAACGCCATCCAGGCGATCCAGGAGCGGATTCAGATCACAGTCCCTCGTCAGGGGCGGGATCATTACCGGAATACCACCGGCCGCAGCAATGCAATCGTAATAGCCGCTTCGCATGAAGCTATGCGGCATTTTGTGCCGGGCCGTTACAACAAAATCAGTGTTAATGCCGATTAACGGGCGGTTTTTTTCCCTCATGACGTGGCATCCTTTCCAAATCGAGGCGTATCAATGTTGTCAATCTGGCTCAACCACCAACCCCAGGCAGAAATCATTCCATGAATTCTGAACCTGAGATGGCTGAATCAATCAACCTTTCCCAAACGTGATGACGGCAACAAGAAAGGTGTCGCAATGTCGATCAGATAGGCAGGTTGTATCGATAAAAGAGATAATAATGATCGTGTCAACTGTAATGCAACAAAATTCTATCGTTTTTTTTAGGAAATTTTCAAAGATTTTTAAAGCACCCAGCAAAACACACAACCAATTACACCAGAACAGCTTACGACCTTTTCTTCTTGAGTGGCAAGGGTGCAGCCGGGTCAATTTTTGGCAGATTCGACTCTCTTGGGTGGCATTCGCGATGAATTTTCTGAAGTCGGCTGATATCGACTCTGGTGTAAATCTGAGTGGTCGCGATAGAAGCATGGCCCAGCAGTTCCTGAACAACGCGAAGGTCGGCCCCACCAGCCAGCAGGTGTGTGGCAAAGCTATGACGAAGTGTGTGTGGGCTGACTTTTGATGTAATGCCAGCTTCAAGAGCGTATTTTTTAACGAGAATCCAGATGGAGTTCCGGCCTACGGGTCGGCCACGGTTATTAAGGAACACAAATTCGAGGGCCAGTGGCGACTTGCCCAACAGCCTTGGCCGATGAAGCGTAAGATATGCCCTGATGGCCGCGATGCCCTGGCTGCCCAACGGCACCAGCCGCTGCTTATCGCCCTTGCCCACACACCGCAACCAGCCTTTTTCCAGGTCGAGGTCATTCAGCTTCAGGCCTGCCACCTCAGACACGCGACAGCCACTGGCATAGAGTGTTTCAAGAATGGCCCTGGCACGGTCGCCTCGCAGGGTGCCGGCGATGGGAGCTTCCAGCAGGCTGTTGATCTGGGCCGGGCTGAGCACGGTGGGCAGTCGATCCCAAAGCTGGGGGGCATCAACCAGCTTGACAAGATTCTCTTCAGCCCGCCCTTCATAGATTTCAAACCTGAAGAACGACGAAAGGCTTGCCAGGCTTCGGGCAACGCTTTTTGGGGCAAGCCCGTTCAAGCCAAGCCACTCGACAAAGCGTTCAAGATCAGCCACTTTCAGCGATTTGATCTCGCCGGTGAAGTGCTGGTTCTTCCATCGTAGAAATCGCATGACATCGCCGCGATAAGCCGCCAGTGTGTTTTCAGAAAGGCCGCATTCGCTCATCAGATAATGCAGAAATGCACCAAGCTGAAATTTCGAGCTTCGGTGTGTGCCATCTTGCCGGCTCTTCATGAACTCTCCAAAACCTGAAGTCGTTTTTGATGGATCGGCTTTGCCACCAGAACGAACTCTTACTTTTATTATCGGCTAATTTCCATAGACTATGTGAGAAGTAATTTCAAAAGAGCCAATGACAATTATCGATTAACGAAACGGGTTTAAAGTGTCAGGTCACGCAGTGATCGCAGGCCAACCGGTTCACGACTGGCGAAGGGCTCGGCCGAGAGCACACCAGCCATGATACCCCAGTAACGGTTGCGTTCCAGCACGCGGTCGATCACCCCAGGCTGGCCCGGGGGCTGGTTCGCCACAAGCTGACTTTGATAGGCTTCAAGCACCTGTCGTTTCTGACTGGTATATTCGGAAATATCAATTAAAACGCTCGGACGTTCGACAATGCGAAGATGAACACTGAAGTAATAAAGAATGCGGGCCGGGTGGAACGGTTGCCCGGCCATGTCCGTCTTTGAGAGTTTGGCCCAAAACCTGGCCTCTTCCACAAGTTTGGTGGCAGAAATGTGGTCGGGGTGGGCGTCTTCCCAGTAAGGGGCGAAGATGAGCGAGGGCAGAAGTTCGCGAAACGATTCAGCCAGTCTGCGACGATGATCGAGAGTGGCCTCAAGGCTGCGGTTTGGAAGATTCAAATTACCTCGCCAGGCAATGCCAAGCAGGCCTGTGGCGGCAGCAGTCTCGGTGCGGCGAATTTCAGGCGAGCCCAGGGGCGTGGGTTCGCCTGAAGTGAGTTCAAGAATACCAACTCGGCGACCTTCAGCCACCATCGAAAGGATGGTGCCTGCCATGCCAAGTTCGGCATCATCAGGGTGAGGGGCGACAACAAGCGCATCAAGAGGCGGCATGGGCGGGCTCTGGCAGGGCGACACGTCGATTGATGTTTACGACCGAATCACTATACCATGACTCGCCCGAAAGCCGTTCAAGAACTCGCATGGCACACATCACAACGGCCATCGTCCCCTGGCCGGGGAAGACCGAATCGCCTACCAGCCAGAGGCCCTGACCAAGTGCGCCAGGGTCAACCGCCATGATATTCGCCGACCGACGGCTGACGGGCGGACCACCAACCCTGCCCAATGTGCGGCGGGTGTAGCGGGCAAACGAACGGGGCGAGGCAAATTCAATATGCCTGGTGGCCTGTTTCACACCTGGAAAGGCA
>JBJTRR010000476.1:0-1914 GCA_046076185.1 bacterium
GGGAGCCTTGAATAGTGGCTCGATGCGAACACTGCCCGTGAAATATTCCGACGACCCCTGATTTGATTGCCGGGAACCACTGTGTTTGATGTCCATCACAAAACGGCTTTCTATTTGGACTGTGCAGAATGACTTACATCATAGCATTTCCATTCTGGCTACAGTGTTGAATGTTGCCATGGTGCCTCAGCTTTCCATATCAGGATAGAATTTTGCTGTTCCCCTGTGGAAGGATCATCAATCAGCCTTTTCCCGCTGGTGGCTATGCCCAAAGTTGGCTAATTGCATCGGTGGCCGTTTGAAGCCTTTGGTCTGGCGTACCTCTGACAAGAATCCAGGGTACTGCCTGTCCAGAAAGATCTTGTTCGAACCATAAGTGCATGGCATGCCGTATGTGCTCGCCATCGCGTAATCCGTCCTGAACAATCGGGATTTCGTCACCTGTCAAAATAGAGAGATCGCAGCGAACCTGAGCCGCCAGGGCACGTACGGCTTCGGTTTCCTTCCCCAGATAACGGCGTTCCCACAGCCTCGTTGCTAAGGCATTGGTATCACAAATCAGTAGCCGGTTTGCCAGCCGGGTGGTTCAACATCGCGTCACCCCCTATCTTTGACGGTAACTTCTTTCGCAGTGCTCCCCTGTTGCCGGAAATGGCCGTAACGGAGCTTTAAAATGAATAGCCACCTGGAAGACGACTCAAACCCGCCTATGAAACCTGGAAGCAGAACCAGACAACGGAAGGCAAGGCTGCTCTGCTCAAGGCCATCCAGCCGGTCATGCATCAGGGCGTTCAGATGTACGACTGCGATAGCCCGCTGGCTGCCAGTCAGGGGCGGCTACTGGCTCTGGAAGCCATGCAAAAATACGACACCACACGGGCCCGGTTGCAATCTCATGCCCTGAACCACATGCAGGGCCTCAGGCGTATCAACCGGCAGCAGTCAGAAGTCATGACTGTGCCCGAGCGAGTTTTGCTGGAAAACCATAAGCTCAAAGAATACACCCAGGAAAATGACAGACGAACTGGGCCGGGGGACCCACAGCCCTGGAACTGGCAGATTGCTATGGCCTGAATAAGGACCGGATCGAAAAGGTGCGGGCATGGAAAGTCATGTCCAATGCAAACCAACGGAAAAACAACCCGCACGGGATTTTAATTACGCCTCTTGCATGCAGATGACCAAACTGGTTTGATTTTTGGCAGGATAAAGTGCACGGATTGATGAATAGCGATCAGGAGGATAGAGCAATGTCAAATAAGCGTGGCCAATGGGTACATACTCCACCAAAGCCGACTGTATCACCCGCCTTTAAGCAGCATGTCCAAAAGCAGGCGAATGAATTTGTTGAAACCATTTTGAAGCCGGAGTTTGTAAAAAGCGGACCACTGGAAGATGAATGGAAATACCTGAGCGATATTACCGCCAAGTGGCACGGTAGCTTCTTTTACTTCTGTTCAATTTACACCTGCACTGGCCCTAATGCTCTGGCTCCCGGATTTGAATCAAAGTTTGCCCGGCTGGAATATAAAGGTGAAGACAAGTTCTCCATAGCCTTTTTCCGCCATACTGGCCAGTGGTGGGAACTTGGCAGTGGTCTTTCGCTGGAAGACTGTTTCAGCATGATCACCGACGACTCGTTTTTACAACCGTAACCAGTAGCGACACATCAAAATGAATTTTGACTGTCGGTGACTGGGTGGCGGCAATAAAAATGTTCATCCCCATGGCCGGGTCGATTTTTGGGTTCTCCCGCAATTTTGGCACAAGTTGGGTTGAGTTGTTTCGGCCTAACTGGACCTTGGATACGGACTTTCGTGTGGCCAATTCGCAGATGTGTTGGACAGAATCGTTTAAAGTGGGATCCACTCATTCGAAATAAACCGAATCGGCAACAAAAATCCATTACCCGAT
>JBJTRR010000477.1:0-3379 GCA_046076185.1 bacterium
CCAAGGCGGTCGGCAAGATATCCGACAGTCACTTCGCCGCCGGCGTCGATATGCCGGTGCAGGGCATCGCCATCGTAAACCAATAATTCAGGAACTTTTACGTCGAAATTCTTGGTCCAGTTCGGGCGATTGCAGAACCAGCTTTCGGATTGCTCGGCCAGACCGTTGACGAGGATCATTGGCGGGCGGCGTTTGTATTTTCGGAGCAGGCTGAGCGAGAACAATTGACCGACGCGAGGCTTTCTCATAGCGGCGAGGCGCTCCGTTTTAATTCGACATAACCGGCTGAAACCCACTCATCGCAACGGCAAGTGCGGCACCTTACCCAAAATGTCTGAACTGTTTCATCATATCATGAATCTCGGCCGATTGGCAAAGGCGTCGGGAAAATGAGCTGATGACTTTTCCTTCCATTCCATTCTTACCGGGCGGGTCAAGTCTGACGGAGAAACCGAACGGCTCGCAACCACGCTGGCCGCGATAACTTTCGAAGTTCATTCGTTAAAAAACCGTGCCATCTTGCCACATTCGCACACAATTTGGCACCATATGAGACAATTGCTGGCACGCACAATTCGCCGACGATTTTTCAGAGGGTCAATACGAAGATGACAAGTGAAGAAGTAGCCAAAGTGGCCCTGCTGGCCCGCCTGCGTCTGACTGAGGCCGAGAAAGTCAAATATGCAGAGCAGTTATCTCTGATTCTGGAATTCATTGAACAGCTTGGCGAGACCGACACGGATGGCGTTGAGCCACTGGCCCATGGCGTGGACCGGACGAACGTTTTCAGAGAAGACAAAGCCTATCCCGCTCTCGACCGCGAAAAGGCATTGGCCAATGCCCCGAAACGCTCGGCCGAAGGTTTTCTTGTGCCCGCCGTTCTTGATTGACGACACACCTGGCGAAATGCCGGGCCACAATTCACAACATATTACCATTCATCGAGTTCCAAGAGATTTCCGATGTCGCTGACCAGCCTGACTGCAACTCAAACCGTTGCAGGCATCAAATCCGGCAAATTTTCCGCCGAAGAAGTCGCCAAAGCCTTTCTGGACCGCACTTCAAAGCTCAAGAATTTAAATATTTACGTTCATCTTGAACCGGATGTCGTGCTGAATCAGGCCCGCGTCGTTGATTCACAGCTTAAGGCTGGCGAAAATGTTGGCCCGCTGGCCGGTCTGCCCGTGGCGATTAAAGACCTGATTTGCGTGGAAGGCGAGCCGACCACTTGCGGCAGCCGCATGCTTCAGGGCTTTCGGCCGCCTTACAACGCCACCGTTATTGAAAAGCTAAAAGCCGCTGGGGCCGTGCTTTATGGCAAGGCCAACATGGACGAGTTCGCCATGGGCTCGTCCACCGAAAACAGTTGCTATGGCCCGAGCCTGAACCCGTGGGACCCCACACGTATTCCCGGCGGTTCGTCGGGCGGATCGGCAGCAGCCGTGGCGGCGATGACTGCCCCGGTGAGCCTGGGCTCTGACACTGGCGGATCGATTCGTCAGCCAGCAGCCCTTTGTGGCCTTGTCGGCCTGAAGCCGACTTATGGTCGAGTCAGCCGTTACGGGCTGATCGCCTTTGCCAGCTCGCTCGACCAGATTGGCCCTTTCACCTGGAACGTGCCCGACATGGCCCTGCTGATGGAAGTGATTTCAGGCGGCGATGATCGCGACGCGACCTCGATTCCTGAAACGGTTCCGGCATACAGCACAGAGATTGAAAAACGGCCGGAAAAGTTGCGGATTGGTGTTGTCCGTGAATTTTTTGGCGAGGGGCTCGTCCCTGAAGTGGCCGCCGCCGTGCAGGAAACCATCAAGGTCTATCAGAAGCTCGGGGCCGAGATTAAGGAAGTTTCGCTGCCTCATTCGAAATATGGCATCGCCGCCTATTACATTGTGGCCCCGGCTGAGGCTTCGTCGAACCTGGCCCGCTACGATGGCACACTTTTTGGCCACCGGGCCAAGGATTATTCGCCGGCCACCGACGCCGAGAAAGACTTGCCGGCCCTGGTGCGAATGATGATGGCAACCCGTGCCGAAGGCTTCGGTGCGGAAGTCAAGCGGCGGATCATGCTGGGCACCTATGCCCTTTCGGCCGGTTATGCCGACCAATATTACAATAAAGCCCTGAAGGTGCGGCGGCTGATTCGCAACGACTTTGAAAAGGCCTTTGCGGAAGTTGATTTCCTGATTGGGCCGACCACGCCGACACCCGCCTTCAAGCTTGGCGAAAAGGCGGCCAACCCGCTGGCGATGTATCTATCTGACATTTATACGATCACGACCAACCTGGCCGGCATTCCGGGGCTTAGCATGCCCTGCGGCCTTTCCAGCGAAGGGCTGCCGATTGGTGTTCAACTGGTGGGCCCGGCCCTTAGCGAGACGGCTTTGCTGCAAGCGGCACGGCTTTATGAGCGCGAAACCGACTGGCACACGCGGCGGCCGAATCTGGGCGTCTGACGATTGGCAAAAGCGAATCACGATTGACACACAACTGACAGAGATTTCAGGTAACAAGAAAATGGCAGCAGAAAATAAAGCACCTTATACGATGGTGGTCGGCCTGGAAGTTCACGTGCAACTTCTGACCGAGTCGAAAATGTTTTCATGGACAGGTACCGAATTCGGCCTGCCGCCCAACACGCTGTGCGACCCTGTGAACCTGGGCATGCCCGGCACCCTTCCTGTGATGAATGGCAAGGCCTTCAACATGGCCCTGAAAACGGCCCTGGCCTGCGGCTGCACGATTTCCCGCTATACGAAGTGGGACCGGAAGAATTATTTTTACCCCGACCTGCCGAAGAAGTATCAAATCAGCCAGTATGACCTGCCTTTTTCGCTGGGCGGCAGCCTGCCGATACCGATGGACAAGGAAGGCAATGGCGGCGGCAGTGTGCGTCTTACGCGAATTCACCTGGAAGAAGACACAGGCAAAATGGTGCACACAGCCGGACAGGAATCGGAGGTTGACCTGAACCGGGCCGGCACGCCGCTGATGGAGATTGTGAGCGAGCCGGATATTCGATCAGCGGTTGACACCCGGCTTTGCCTGGAAGAATTGCGGCTGACGTTGCGATATCTGGGCGTTTCAGACTGTGAAATGCAGGAAGGCAGCCTGCGCTGCGACGCCAATGTGAATTTGCACATCGAAACGCCCGCCGGCAAAGTGGCTACGCCCATTGTTGAAATTAAGAATCTCAACAGCTTCAGGGCTGTGGAACGGGCCTTGAATTATGAAGCCGAACGGCAGTATCGCAAGTGGCAGGAAGATGGCCTGACGATAAAGGACGCACCCAAGGAAACTCGCGGATGGTCGGACCCCGACGGCATTACCAAACTGCAGCGAGAGAAGGAAACGGCGGCCGATTACCGCTACTTCCCCG
>JBJTRR010000478.1:0-7693 GCA_046076185.1 bacterium
GTTCTACTGACACTTTGGTTGCCGTGGTTTATGAGTGCGGTCATGAATCAGGGCCCGAAGGCCTGAAGTGTTTTGGGGTTCTGCCCAGGCGTTTTGACTTCAGAACTGACCCTGAAGTGCTGAAGTGCTTTAGTGGCTGAATTGACGCGATAAGGATATGGGGTGGGTGAATTGAAGATTCAAAGACGCACCAAAAGACGATGGGGCTTCCGTGCCGGAGTCCTTAACCGTTTTTGACCCTTTAGCCTTGCAAGCCGGTGGGGCTGTGGGTGAAAAGGTGCGCCAGCATTTCAGGGCTTAAGGCCTGCGGGCGTCTGGTTTCTTTAGTTCTTGGGCCTTTCGGCACTTTGGCACTTTAGTTCTGACGTGGTCATCAGTTGATGATGAGCCCCCCTGCCCTGACTCTGGATTAAGAGGGGCTTGAAGCACTTGCCAGATCAGTAGAACTTGAGGCCTGAAGTGATGAAGCACTTTGGGGCTGAAGTGATAAAGTCTTGAAGAACTTTAGGACCATAAATTTCAGGTGCTGAAGTAATCAGTGACCTCAAGGGCTGAAGGGCTGAAGTTCGCTTTGGGATTTATCAGAGCAGGTATGGGGACCTAAAGACCAAAGGGCTACGGGGCCATTTCCCCAAACGTCTTAACGTTGATCGAGGCGGCTTTGAAAGTTTACCCCCCTGCCCTGTTTATTGAGAGAGGATTCAAAATTCAGCGATTAGTGAAAAACAGATCTCGCATAAAGACCCAGAGAACTAAGGGCCTTGAAGCCTTAAGTGTTGTAAACCTCTAACACTCTGGGTTTTTAGTGCTTGGGTGATTTCGGTCTTTAAGGCCTAAGCCGTTTAGCACTGTAATGCCGCAGCACTTTAGCACTAAAGCCCTTTAGCAATGATTGAACTTTAGACTTAGAGGCCTGAAGAGCTTTCGGGGCCGGTGTCTGATATTGGGCGAACTGAAGTGCTACAGGGCTAAGGTCCTGCAGCCTCTGAGATAGAAAGAGTTTTAGGGTTAAAGAACTTTGTGGCCATAAGGCTCTGGTTACTAAAGGCTTAAAGTGATTCAGCCCCAAAGGTCTATAGTGCTGAAATGGCTACAGCCCCGAAGCACTGGATATCACCCCCCTGCCCGGCCCGTTTTTTTAAAGCTCAACTGAAAGCTGATCCTGAAACCATGGCTTTTTGAATACCGCCGGAGAATCTACCGAATGGAGGCCGAACCTTAAGACTGAAGCCCTACAGAACTAAAAGACCTGAGTGCTGAAGGACTGAAATGACTTTGGGCCTGAAGTTATTCGGCCCTGGAATGCTTAAGAACCGAAGTTTTGAAGTCTTGAAGTTCTTTAATGCTGAAGCGACATAATGCTGAAGTACTTTCATTCTAAAGGCCTTTAGCCCTTCAACACTTCAGGGCTAAAGTTGTTTAAAGCTTTAAGCCTTAAAGACTGCAGCACTAAAGTGCTATGACCCTGAAAAACTTTGGGCTTTCAGTGCTTCATGCCTGAAGTCTCAAAGGCTGTTCCATAGAGCAGGGCCCAGTCCAGGCCGGTTCTGGTGGCAAATCTTATAAAAGATCACTCTGGCACTTCAGGCCTGAAGTTATTTATGGGTAAAGTCTTTTAGGGTCATAGTTTTTTAATCTTTCAGGACTTTGGGCCTGATAGGCCTGAAGTCTCAAAGGTGCAGATCAAGGCAGAATCAACCACCGGCAGATGGCCCAAGGCCTATGGGCCCTGAAGCACTACAGGCGTGAAGGGTTAAAGGCTTGCAGTGCTGGAAGTTCTGAAGGTCTAAGGGGCTTTGTAACTGAGGTGCTTTAAGGTTGAAGGACTTTAGTCCTGAAGCGACAAAGCCCCTTGTCATTTCAGGTCTGAAGTGAAAAAGGTCGCTGGCGCTTTAGGTTTGAAGAGATAAGGTGCTGAAGATGCGTCGGTACTAAAGGATAAAAGGG
The DNA here is from genome assembly GCA_046076185.1 of bacterium. Classification (GTDB taxonomy): domain Bacteria; phylum Planctomycetota; class Planctomycetia; order Isosphaerales; family Isosphaeraceae; genus QWQI01. Next base: position 1,948 of record JBJTRR010000478.1, read on the forward strand.
GCAGGGGGCTTGGGTGCTATAGAGAAATAGTGCTGTTGAGCCGGAAGGGCTGAAGATTCGCCGGTACTTTTGCCGATGGAGAGTGAGAAGGAGGGTTTCCGACATGAAGTCGATCGCCTTAATGAGTGAGAAGGGCGGTACAGGCAAGACAACATCGCTATTGAATCTGGCCGCCGGGTTTGCCCGGGCGGGTATGAAGGTTCTGGTGGTGGATGCTGACCCTCAGGCCAATGCCACGATGGTTTTAACAGATGGGCAGGGGCCTGGCGATGGAGCGACCCTTGCCGAAGTGATGGCCGGAACGGCGCGGGCCGATGATGCTCTGTTTGTTTCCCGATGGGAGAAAGTGGAGCTTTTGCCGGCGAGCCCAAACCTGGCTGAAGTGAATTTGAGCCTGGCCAATGAAATGGGTCGGGAGAGGCGCCTGAGAAAGGCGATGGAACCGCTCAAAAGTGATTATGAAATCGCACTGGTTGACACAGGCCCGGCGCGAAGTCTGTTGAATGTCAATGTGTTGAACTGGGTCAACGAGATTATTGTGCCGATCAGCCCGGGGCTTTTTTCGCTGGCTGGTCTGGGGCAGCTTGAGACCGCGATTGACGAGGTAAAAAATTACCTTGATAACGCAACGCTGAAATTGCGTGGCCTGCTTTTGACGATGTGTGAGCGCACGGCTGTCTCGCTGGATGTCGAGCGGCAGATGCGTGAACTTTATGGCGATTTGGTTTTCAAAACGACGATTCCGCGATCTGTGCGGGTGGAAGAAGCGCATTCGCGATTTCAATCTGTGTTCGAGCATTCGCCACAATCGTCGGCGGCTCGTGGGTATTCAGCTTTAGTCGAGGAGATCCTGCCACATGTCGAGCGAAAAGAAAACAGGACTGGGAAGCGTTCCGGCAGGTCTTCTGCGTCCCACGACGCGGCCTGATTCCAAAGAGAAAGATAAGCCGGCACCACTGGTGGAAGAGCCGGTTGAGGCCACGGCCGAACCAGAACCGGAAGCTGCTTCAAAAGAGCCGGAAACGGCGACGCCGGCTGCGGCCGGAGCAGGGCAGCAAGCGGCAGCAAGTTCACCAAAACCAACTCGCGGTAGCCGTAAGCGTAAAAGCGCAGCCGAGAGCGAACGGGTTGTTCCATGGAAAATTTATCTGCCGGAATCCATTCATTTCCGGCTTCGTCAGCTTGCTTACGAACGAGGTCTGAAACTCTCGGAAGCTGCAGCTGAAGTGCTTGATCGTAGTCTGCCATTTTACGAAATTGTGCGTAAGGACAGAGCCGGTTGAGCAGGGGGGTGAAGGCCCTCAAAAACGCAGTAAATTTGAAAATCCAGATGCTTCAAAAAGTGTCTGGATTTTTTTGTTTCTCTCACCACGATTGATTTGAAACCGGTAGTTATTGCTGACTGATTTGGAAAGAAATGATTTCAGAATTGAGACCCTGGCGCTAAACCCAATTTGACCTGTCCGAAATTCACGATTTTTATAAGATCAAAAAATTGGCAACCAGAATCGCATCAGGGATGTGATTGGCAACAGGCATTGCAACACAGGGCAGGGCAGCTTTCAATGCAATTGAGACACTCTCTTTATTTCACTTCGCTGGCACTTTTCCTGGTTGTCTTTTCGCCTGATATTTTGGCGCAGCAGCGCAAACGAAGCGCCGCCGGCACGCAGGGCCGATGGATGGGCCAGACCGGCCAGGACTACGCCGGAAGGGCCACCACGCTTGGGCCTAACGAGATTCAGGATATTCATATCGCGGTAAGCGGCCTGCCTGCCACCGGCAAAATTCGCCAGGTCATTCTCAGGGGTAATGGCGGGGGCGAATGGCAATGGGCACCCGATGGCAAGCCGCCCGGCGGCTGGGCCATGGCGATGGTTCGGCCAAACCCGGCACAGCCCGGCCGGGTTGATCTCTTTTTCGATACCGATGCCGCAGAGAAGGGGCGGGAATGGGAATTGCAGTTCCATTTTGAAAACGCGCCCAGCGTCTCGTTTTATTTTCAGGGTGGCACTTCCGACCCCAATTTGCGTGTGGCCTCAGCACAGATTTCGGCCCGATGGGCTGGCCCGATGACTGGCGAGGCAAACGACCTGACGGGCCGATGGGTGAGTGTTGGCCCTGATGGCTTTGTTGACTGCCAGATTGAAATGGACCAGATTTCCAAAAATCAGCCCGTGCGATCTGTTGAAATGCAAAGCGAAAACGGCAAATGGAAATGGGCCTCGGGGCCGAATTCAGAAGGCGCCTGGAACGCCGAACTGATTCGAACGTCCACCGATTCGCCCAGCGCCCGATTTGTATTCAGCACACCTGCCGGGGAAGATGGCTCGCTGGCCGGCCAATCGCTCAAGATCACGCTGACTTATGAAAATGGCTCGAAATCAGAAAAAACCATCCAGGCCGGTGCCTATCAGCCGGATCAAAAAATCAGCGTTCCGGCTTTGCCGAAAGTTGTTTCAGGCACAACCCGGGCGACATGGAAAGGGCACACCAGGCAAAGCGGAGCAGGGGCCGCACTGCTGCGGATTGAGCTTGATGGTCTGTCGTCGCGAGATCGTTACCAGGCGGCTGTGCTCACGGAACCGGGCGGATCAACCTGGCTGGCATCAGCCGAAGGCGGTAAATCGGTTGCCATTGCCGAAGCACTTCCGGCCAAATTTGATCGCACCTCTACCCAGCGAGCGATTCTTGATTTTCTGCCAACCCGAAACCTGGAAAATGTGCCGCTTTCTCTTTGCCTGATTCTGGCCGACGGGTCATCGGAACTGGTTCATCTCGTGGGTGGAAAAACAGAAATTGATCGGCGGTCGCCGCCGCCGGCCGGTTCGAAGGTGGTAGCCAAACCCGGCGATAATCTGGCAGGACTGGTCAGCAAAAATGGCGTCATTCAGCTATCGCCCGGTACGTATCGCCTGAACAGGCCGATCGTGATCGACAAGCCAACGGTTATTGAAGGCAAGCCGGGCGCCATTCTGCTTTTTTCCAGCAGTGATCAGACAGCCTGGAGTGCTGCCATTAAAGTGAGGTCGGCGGGGGTAAGGCTCTCAAATTTTGCCATTCGATTTGAAGGGTCAACCCATTGGGCCAACAATGTTGATTACGGCCCGGCCGTGATTGGCACGACTGATAATCTTGACACGGGTTTCGACCACAATCAGCCAATCTGGGGGCTCTCGCTTGATCGGCTTGACATCACTGGCCCACAGCCTGGCCCAACTCGTGAAAACGCCCCGCCCGAGGCCCTGAAAATTGTCAGGGCCCTGAATGTGCGAAACGGCAGAATGGAAGGCTGCATTTTTCGCGGTGGCTGCATTCATGTGGCCAACGGGCCCTGGCGAATCAGCCAGAACCGGCATGATGGCCCGCTGCCCGGGAGCTTCTGTTACGACGCATTCGCCGTGACCAGGCCCATGGATGTAGAGGTGATCAGCAATCGTGTTCAGCCAGTGCAAAGTGCCGGAAAACTCTGGCGATTTCTGAATCTGACCCAGCATGGTGAATCAATTCGGGTGGTGAATAACCTGGTGGCCAATACAGGCCCGGTCGATACCGACACCATCGGCGACATGAACGCTAACGAAATTCTTTTGACAGAGTCGTATCGCCTGAAATTTGAAGGATTGCCGGCAGCGATATCGGCCGATGGCCGCGTGATTCATTTTGGCCAGAACCTGGCCGCACCACCACAGGCCGGCGATGTGCTGGCAATTCTATCAGGGCCGAAGGCTGGTTCGTTTCACCGGGTGGTTCAGCCCATGGGCAGTCATGCCATAGCCGTTGAACCACCGCTGGGCAGCAGCACTGGCACGGCCCAGGTTGCTTTCAGCCTTTCACGTGGCTTTACAAATACTGTGATTGAAGCAAACCAGATTGATTCAAGCGGTTCGGCAAAGTCGTTTCCTCTGGTTCTGGGTGGCAATCATTATGGCACGGTCATCGGCAAAAACACGCTGAAAGGGGGGCTTGAATCGATTCGTATCAATTCTGTTCCCACAGAATCGCCAGGCCCGTGGGGCTGGTCGCATACACCGGCATTTCAAATTATGATCACCGAAAACACGATCAGCGGCTCGGCCAAACCAGCCCGGATTGGCGGCGATCAGGGGCCGATTGCCCGCGCCAGCCAGGGCCGGATTTACTACACCGCCACTTTCGAAAAGAACCAGATTGATGCTTCAAAAGAAGGCCCTGCGCTGCAGGTGGGCGAGACTGTGCTATTCGACCCCGGGGCGAATGTTGTCAAACTTTCGGGCAATAAGTCGGCGGGGGCCAGCCAGGTGAAAGTGCGAGTGGTGGGCGGCAAGGTTAACGGCAAAACCTATCAGAATCAGGAAATTCCGCTGAATTGACCAGGGCTGGCCAAAGCCTGCCACCTTGAAGCGATTGACACCACTGAAGCTGAAAACCCGGATAAAATCAGATGGAAACCATTGTTGTTCGCTGCCTGGCGGCTCTTTTAATCGCCAACTCGCACCTGTCTGACTATTATCCGATACCGCAGCTTGCCGGCGATGGGCTTCTGGGCAATTCGCTTTTCTTTCTGCTTTCAGGCTATGGTCTGGCGAAGGGCGACGCACATGCCCGCCGAAGAGCAGGCGACTGGTTCGGCAGGCGGTTACGGAAGATTTATCCCTCGGTCGTGATCGTGTTATTGGCCACGGCCCTTTACGATTTTGGCTCGCTTCACATTCACCGGCCGATTGATGTCGTCATACAGCTTGTCTGGCCTTCGAATTACCCATTTATTATGCAAATCACCACATTTTATGTTGTCTATTTTCTGTGGTCGCGTTCACCACTGGGTCGGTGGCCCATCGCCCTGTGCCTGGTGATGATACCCCTGTATATTGCCGGATGGCTGCTTAGCCCTCACGAACTGCGAACGCATATACTGCACTGGTTTTTCTATTTTCAGGTGATGATGATGGGCGTGGTGGTGGCCCGATATCGTCTCAATGAGCAAAAAATCAGCCGAAAATGGATTCTGACCGGGCTCTTGATTTCGTCGCTTGCCTATCTGTTTGTAAAATTTATGCTTTCGCGACGCGGGCTTGCGGTGGAATATGTCTCAATTCTGCATCTGCTCGTTTTGCCGGTCATGTATTTTTTCGTGATGTTTTCGGCTGAAGCCCAAACCGTGCAGTGGCTGGCCCGGGGCGGCCTGTTACCCCAATTCGCCACCTGGCTGGCTGGCAATACGCTTGAGGTGTATCTGGTGCACTATCCAGTGCTTGAAAATCGGCATGTTCTGGCAGCCCCAGCACCGCTGAATCTCGCAGCTTTCTGGATACTGACATTTGCCTTGACCTGGGTTGTCGGCAAAACCAGAGATTCGCTTCTGCAGCGACTTGAAAAAACCGGGCCGGTAAAACCCTGAATTGGCTGACCCGATCAATCGAAGTGTTAAACCGGGTCTGATGATGTGGCCAGCCCGGCTTTTTCAAGCGGGGTGATCAGGCTCAGGCCTTCCGGCCTTGGCCAGCCGGCAGGGGCGCCATAAACTTTGTCGAATATGGCCAGATAAACATCTTTATTGGCTTCAATCGAATAATATTTTTCAACCCTTTGCCGCGCAGCCTGCCCCAGCCTTCGTCGCTCGGAAGGTGTGTCGATCAGCTTAAAAAGGGCTTCGATCCACTGTTCGTCGGTCTTTACCAGTAACCCGGATTGATCATTCTCAATCACCCGGAAATTGGTGCCAATCGCCGTAGCAACTGTGGGTATGCCCAGGGCCATATATTGC
>JBJTRR010000479.1:0-5051 GCA_046076185.1 bacterium
GCTCGTCCTCAAATTTGCCCATCGGGCCATTCCAGATCACGGTGCCGGCATTACGGACGGCATCACCATACAGGGCAATGGTTTTAGGGCCGATGTCTATGCCGATCCAGCCATCGGGAATATCTGAGCCTTCCACCACCATGGTTTCGCTGGCTGGGTCTAGACTTCGTGAGACAAGATGGTCAACCGGCAGCTTGAGTTTGGGACCGGCCGCCGTGAGTATCTGCTGGGCCAGGTCAAGTTTGTCGGCCTCAACTCTTGAACCACCCGTGTTGTGACCCTGTGCCTTAAGGAAGGTGTATGTCATTGCCCCACCTACCAGAAGCGAATCAATTTTGGGCAGAAGATTCGTTATGACACCGATTTTATCAGAAACCTTGGCGCCGCCCATGACAGCAATCATCGGCTTTGAAGGATTTCCAAGAAGTTTGTCGAGGATTTCAACTTCCTTGGCGACAAGAAAACCGATTGCCCTGTCCTTCGGTTCAAATTGCTCGGGCACAGCCACCATCGAGGCTTCATCTCGGTGGCAGGTGCCAAACGCGTCATTGACATAGCAATCGGCAAGGCCGGCAAGCGAGGCAGCAAAGGCCGGGTCGCCCTTCTTTTCGCCCTTGTTAAATCGCACATTTTCCAGAATAAGCACATCACCCGGCTTGAGAGAAGCTGCCTTGGCCTGGGCATCAGCACCGACAGTATCATCGGCTTTTGCGACCGACTTTCCAAGAAGCTCGGCCAGTCTCACAGCCACAGGGTCAAGCTTATAGGGCCCATCGGTCGCCGGATCGCCGGTTGGCCGCCCCAGATGCGATACAAGAATAACTGCGGCACCACTGTCAAGTGCGTGCCTGATTGTTGGCAGGGCCGCCTTGATTCGGCGATCATCGGAGATTGACCCATCCTTGCCCTGGGGAACGTTAAAGTCAACGCGAATCAGGCATTTACGCCCAGCCAGACTAAGATCTTTTATCGTCTGCTTTGCCATTTTGGTCACCTGTGTTAAAAAAACGGCTTAATATCGACCAAAGCCGTATCAAGCCGCATTGACGTAGATTTCAAATGATGATCACTTCAGCATGTCTTCAAATCGCTGCATGAATCAGGCAGCGATCAGGAAGACAACATATCAGCCGAGTTTGGCAAGCTTGCGGGCAAGTTCAACCACGCGGTTGGAATAGCCCCACTCGTTGTCATACCAGCTCAGAATTTTCACCATGTTCCCTTCGATCACCTGAGTCCATTCACCCATGAAAATGCTTGAGTGAGGATTGCCAATAATGTCTGAAGAAACCAGGGGGTCAAGTGTATATTGCAGAATGCCCTTCATCGGGCCGTCAGCGGCGGCCTTAATGGCGGAATTAATTTCATCTTTGGTCACGTTTCGCTTGAGCACGGCGGTGAGGTCGGTGATCGAACCATCAGCCACAGGAACACGCAGAGAAATGCCCGTCAGTTTGCCCTTCACGGCCGGAAGCACTTCACCAACGGCCTTGGCTGCGCCGGTTGTCGAGGGAATGATATTGATCGCCGCAGCGCGGGCACGATAAGCATCGGCATGAATCTGATCGTTCACCCGCTGATCGTTGGTGTAGGCGTGGCACGTTGTCATCAGGCCTTTTTCAATGCCGAATGTCTCGTGCAGAACTTTCACCACGGGAGCAAGGCAGTTGGTGGTGCAACTTGCGTTCGAAACGATTCGCATGCTGTTATTCAACTGGTCGTCGTTCACACCCAGAACGATCGTGCCGTCAAGCTCATCTTTGGCTGGGGCGGTCAGGATGACACGATCTGCGCCAGCATCAATATGCTTCTGAAGGGAAGCCTTGTTTGTGAAGAAACCGGTTGATTCAATCGCAATCTGGCAACCAAGGGCTTTCCATGGCAGATTGGCCGGGTCTTTTTCTTTTGTTATCTGAATTTTCTTGCCGTTGACGATCAGAGCATCGCCTTCGGCTTCGACTGTGCCGTTGAACTGGCGATGAACACTGTCGTATTTCAGCAGTAAGGCCAGGCTTTTGGCGTCAGAAAGGTCGTTGATCGCAACGACTTCAAAATCGTTGGGAAACTGGGCGAGGACGCGGAAAACCAGCCTGCCGATACGTCCGAACCCGTTAATGCCAACCTTAACGCCCATGGGTTATTCTCTCCGAATTCTCGAATACCTGACTTGAGCCGAATTTCATTTGAGCCGGGGCAACATGCAACCGGCATCAGCCTGACCAAGAGTATAGTGCGACCCATAGCCCTGAGTCAATTGTTTCACGCGACAACCTGAATGCAGGCGAATTTCAGGCTCGCTTAAATTTTGCTCTCTCTGGCATAATTGTTAAGCAGCGACATGAGAAGATTGTCCTGGGGGTAGGCATGACCCCGGTATTGCCAGTATCCTTCGGCATGCTCAAAGCCGATTTCCTGGCCTCTCGCTCTGGATGCATGATCCTGCCCCAGCAGATATTCATCGATGCCATGATGTTTGAGGAGCCACTCTCTCTGGCTGGCATGGCATGCGAGCATATCGCGTTTTTTCGAAAAAACGTCTGAGACATCAACATAAAAATCGACTGGTTGACGACAGCCACGTCGGTCAAGCCCTTCCAGAGCATCCATAAAATACAGGTGTGGTATGTGTTTCATCGGGGCGGCCGGTTCCCACTGGCGTGTTTTGTAGTTAGGTATCGGTGCAGCAAAACAGGCATCGCGAACGAGCCGGTGGGTAACTTCATGGTCGCATAGATAATCAACAGGTGGTGCGGTGAGTATCAGATCAGGGTTGACCTTTCTCAAAAACTCGGTGACCCGGCGTCTTGATTCATCGTCTTCAAAAATAGCCAGATCGCGGAACTCGAGGCAATCATACCGGGCACCGATAAGGTCTGCAGCCGCTTTGGCTTCGGATCGCCTGACCGCTGCAATCTCATCAGCGGGCAATGTGGCCGACCCGCAATCGCCAGGTGTCATAGTGGCGATATGGATGCGATGACCGGCATTTGCAAGTAATGCCAGAGTGCCGGCGCATTGGAATTCCACATCATCCGGGTGAGCATGTATGGCGAGAATGGTTTTATTCATGATTCACTCAGGGTTTCGTCGAGCCGGTAAGCCATTACACCATCAGACTAATCAATCTTTACCGGCCCCGCAATCCGCAATTTTAAAAGAGTTGGAGGCCCTTAATCGAATTTTTCAAGAAATTTATTGATATAATTCTGTTCAGATGATAATTTGATCAGAGAGATGGATTTGTTCAAGTGTATATCCGATACAGTGAACAGGATTCTACCAGATAACCGACAAAAGGCAAAAAATGGCGAAACCGAACACGGCATCACTGACACCACGGCAGAAGGATATCTATCAGTTTATCCGTGAGAAGATACAGACACGCGGCTATGGGCCGACCGTTCGTGAGATAGGCTTGGAATTTGAAATTAACAGCCCCAACGGGGTGATGTGTCATTTGAAAGCCCTTCAGAAGAAGGGGTTGATTCATCGAGAGCCGAATATGTCGCGGGCGATTCAGATATTTGAATCAACCAAGCCCAAAGTAAGAAACAATTTACGCATTCTGGGAACGATTGCGGCCGGAACACCGATTGAGGCTGTTGAAGACGCCGAGATACTTGATTTTGAAGATTGGCAGCAGGGCGGCGATGTTTTTGCGCTTCGTGTCAAGGGTGATTCCATGATTGAAGCCCATATCGATGATGGCGATATTGTGATCATCAAACGCCAGCAAAATGCCAGTAATGGCGAAATTGTGGCAGTGCTGGATGATCAGAACGAAGCAACGCTGAAGAAATTTTATAAGGAAAAGGGCAAATTCCGTCTGGAACCCTGTAACCAAAACCTGAAACCGATCATTCGTACCAAGGTTGATGTCATGGGGGTTCTCATAGGGGTTGTACGTCGGGTTTGAAGTCAATCCTTTGATCACATCTTGACACAGCGAACGTATTATCGGATTTTGAACTGGCACAGTAAGAAGCTGTCGCCCAGAACTGCTTTGCATAAGCAGATGTATGCCGACGGGCCTACTGTTGATCAAGATGTGACACGACTCTGAAGATCGAATTTTCTTCAGAACGGAATGACTAACGGAGTTGGAAAGTTGCAACAGCCAGCCAAGGTTGATCTGGTAAGAATTTTTTCGGACGGTGCCTGTAGTGGAAATCCCGGGCCAGGCGGCTGGGCATTTATTATGGAACACCCGGCGAGTGGAAAGCGTATCGAACATTCTGGCGCTGAGCCGATGACAACAAACAACCGCATGGAAATTATAAGCGCCCTGCAGGGCCTGACGATGCTGAAAAGACCATGTCGGGTCGAATTGGTCACAGACAGTCAATATTTGGCCAAAGGCATATCAGAATGGCTGGCCGGGTGGCGATCAAATGGTTACAAAAGACGTGAGGCAGGCAAGCTGAGGCCTCTACAGAATGAGGATTTGTGGCGTTTAATCGACGAACAGGTGAGTCGTCATCAAATTCAGGTGATTCACGTCAAAGGGCATTCAGGTCATCCTGAGAATGAGCGATGCGACAAGTTAGCCGTTGCTGCTTACAAAAAACTGATGGCTGATTCGAAGTCAGCGGCTTCGCGAATATTGACCAGCCCAGTAGTTGAATCTGCCTATCAAAAATCGACTGCATCTGAAACTTATCTGAACCAACCCGCTGTTGACATTCCTGAACAGGACTATTACACGAGTTTCAAACAACCGACAGAGCCAGAGATCGCTGAAATCGCTTCAACCCCAGCTGATTTAAGTTTAGAAGCCGAAGCTGCTGCCCCTGAACCACTTGTTGAAAAGACTGTGAAGAGCAAGACAGGGAAACCGAGAAAATCGATTGCAAAACCGATGGAAGTAGAAGCCCCAGCACGTAAAACCCGTACTCGTAAAACGGTCGTTGACGAAAATCCTGTCTTGGACAATTTGCCGGAAACTGCTCAGCCAATTGCTGAATCAGCACCCAAAAAGCGTGGGCGCAAATCAAAGGAGACATAAAACTGCCCTGCAGAAGATTTCCGCAGGGCCATGTTTTCATTTTCAG
>JBJTRR010000480.1:0-1943 GCA_046076185.1 bacterium
GGGCAAGCCTGGCATCGGCAGTCTTCAGGTGGCCTGTGGCCTCTGCCCAGGGCTCAGTTGCCATTTGATTCGCAACTTTTCTGGCCATTATTTTGTGATTTTCAATACACGGTTATTATAACTGTCGGTGATGATCATGTCGCCGTTGGGGGCTTCAACAATACCATGCGGCCGGTTCACCTGGGCCTGCCTGGCCGGGCCACCTAGCCCCGCCGTGCCAGCCTTGCCCGTTCCGGCCAGCACTTCAGTGGTTTTTGTCGCCGGGTTGTATTTCAGAATCTGATGATTTTCAGCGTCTGCAATCAAAACATAATCATTTCTATCAATCTGGATGTGTTTCGGGCCGTTCATGCGGCAGTTCAAGGCGGGGCCGTTGCCACCTTCCAGGCCTTTTTTCCCATCCATATTCACCACCGTATGAATTTTCCCATCGGGCGAAACCACGCGCAGGGCATTGCCACCACGTTCAAGCACATAAACATTGCCTGATCTATCGGCAGCCACGGCTCGCGGATCAACCAGTGGCTCGTCAATCGCTACGCCGCCCTCTTTCGGCCGGCCTTTTTTGCCATTGCCAGCCACGCGTGAAATGATGCCTGATTTCAAATCAAGTTTGCGAATGACATTATTATGCAGGTCAGCCAGATAAAGAATATCGCCAGCAGGTGAAAGCGCTACGCAGTAAATACCGCCCACTTCCGCCTTCAACCCTGCCCCGCCATCGCCAGAAAAGCCTTTATTTCCGGTGCCGGCGATGGTTTCAATGGTTTTATCAATTGCATTGTATTTCCGAACCACTGCATTCCAGGTATCTGCCAGATAAATATCACCTGTGACTGGGTGAATGGCAATATTGTGAACACCGTCAAACGATGCTTCTAGGGCCGCCTGTTTTCCCACGCCGGGCTTACCTTTTTTGCCTGTTCCGGCAATCAATTCCACCTGTCCATCCGGGTTTAATCTCAAAATGCGCTGGCCTTCTGCCATTTCGGCAATGACCAGCCGACCCTGTGGATCAAATTCTGAATAAAATGGTTCTTTAAGTTGCAATTGCTTTGCAGCGCACGGCGGGGCAGAATTGCCACCACCTGCCAGTAATTCAATTTTCTGGGCCATCAATGTCGATGAAAAACCGACGGCAAAGGCTGCCAACGGTAAGAGACTGGTCATCAATTTCATTTTCATCTGCCTTTCATTTCGCGGGCTTTTGCCAGGGGATCGCTCCACCTTGCTGGATTTGTAATTGCAGTTTTCGAATCAGTTCCTGCATTTTTGCGGGATTGGTTTTCGCAAGGTCTTTCGATTCGTAGGGATCATTTTCAAGATGAAAAAGCTGTACCGGTTCCCTAGGCCTGTTCAAAACCAGTTTCCATGGGCCAACCCGCAAGGCTTCGATGGTTTTGCCTGCATAGGCCGGGCCACCTTCACGCCTGACGAAATAAAGTTCGCGATTTGTAAAATCACCATGATCTGCCGGGTTTTGCAGAACTCCCAGAAGCGACTTCCCATCGGTTTTGACCCCGGCAGGATTTGCTCCTGCTATCTGTAAAATCGTCGGAAACCAGTCAAATGTCGCAGCGGCGACATCAGCCTGCAATCCGGCTGGAAACTGCCCGGGCCAGCGAGCCCCACACACAACCCGCAGGCCGCCTTCAAAGGTTTCGCCCTTGGTGCCTCGCCAAGGGCCGTTATCGGCAGTGTGGCTTTTCTGGCCGCCATTATCCGAGCTGAAAATGATCACCGTATTTTCATCAATGCCCGTTTTCTTCAGGGCTTCCAGCACTTTCCCGACACCATCGTCCATATGTTCGATTAATGCAACCAGTTTCGCCCTTTTTTCTGATAATTCCGGCCTCGACTTTTTTACTTCATCAAGCCATTTCTGATCAGGTTCAATCGGGTCGTGTGGGGCGTTATAGGCAAGATACAGAAAAAACGGTTTT
>JBJTRR010000481.1:0-3164 GCA_046076185.1 bacterium
CTGAAGGGCCGCATTGCCCTGGCCCAGACCGAATCTTCCCGCCTGGCGGCCCGCCTGGAATGGGCCCGCAAGATGCTTGAAAAAGGCTATATTTCAAAGTCATCGGTCATGATGGAAGAGATGTCGATGCAGAGGTCGGACATTGCTCTGACCCAGGCCGAAATTCAGCTGAACACGTTTGAAAAATACGGCCTGCCAAAGCATCTTCACCAGCTTCAGACCCGAATAACGACGCTACAGACCAACGCCCAGATGGAAAACGAGCGTTATCAGCGTTATCTTGAGCGGCTGGCTCTCTACGAAAAGCAGATTGAAAATTGCACGGTCAGGGCTCCGCACGATGGCCTGGCGGTTTATGCCAACGAGGACGACGGCGATAGCCGGGTTGAAGAAGGCTCATCGGTGCGGCAGGGTCAGGATCTCTTTAATCTGCCTGACCTTACAGACATGCAGGTGATGGCCAAGCTGAGCGAATCCATCGTTCAGAAGGTGCGCCCGGGCATGAAGGTTCGCATCCTGATTGAATCGGTGTTTAACAAGTCTCTGATGGGCACGGTTGATCGGATTGCCCAGCTTCCGATTGTTTCATCAAGCTGGCGGGCGACCAACGAGGTCAAGCAGTATTACTGCATTGTGAAGGTGGACGACGAACCGCAGGATATAAGGCCAGGCCTGAACGCTGAAATACAGGTGCTTCTTGATTCGCCGGTTGACAAGCTGACGATTACGCCCGACGTTGTGGAAATTGAGGGTAATCGCGAATATTGCCTGGTTCTGGACGAAGACGGCTCCATCGAAAAACGCGAAATTCGCACACGAACCGGCGACCCGCAGACACTTGAGGTGATTGAGGGGCTGAAAGAAGGCGAAAATGTTTTGCGGAACCCCGATAAAATCCTTGAGCAGAAAGAGTTTGTGACTCGCCTGACCAAGCTGGAAGATCAGCCGCAGGTAAGTCAGGCATCGGTTGAGATTGACGAAGCGACCGCCTTGCTTCACGAATCAACCGAAGATAAAACTGGCGAAACCGGCACCACTCATACAAACCGAACCGGTTACTGATCATTTGTCAGGCCTTCTGCCGTCCGTGCGATAGACTTCATTGGAAGTCTTCCCATTCGCAATTGACGGCGGTGCAAAATGGCCCAGAAAAAAGAGGCTGCGGCGTCATCGGGCAAAAACAGCAGGCCCGTTTCGATGAGCCGCCCTGCCGTAAATTTTGTGATTCTTTCCGTAGCACTCCTGCTCTTTCTTCGCGTCTCGGTGCGGCAGGGGTGGATCAACTGGCCACCTTCAAACCTGGCTGCAATTCTTACCGCTTTTGCCGGCTGGCTGGCCCTGGCCGGGCCGCTGGTTCTGTTTCGCCATGAAGAACAAACCGGTGCCATGGGCACGGGCGACCGGGTCTGGCTCATCACCGGCATTCTCATCTGGCTAAGGCTTTGCATTTCCGTCTCGACGGGTCGCGTGCCGGGCTTTGATGCTGTACCGACACTTGTCAAAACATCGGATATGGCCATGGTCTCGGTGGCGTGCCTGCTGGCGGGTCTGCTCAGCCGGCCCAAACGTGTTTACTGGACATGGACAAACCTCGTCGGCTGGGCCCTTGGTCTTTGCTGGGTCGCCACAGTGCTTGTTCCCTCAGACCCCGGCTTGCTCGGCCTTCTTACGGCCATGGTCAGATGATCTGCTGGCTCACAAATTAACGTAAAAACATATCTGTAATGATTTGCGCAGCCAGCATGGCTGACCGCTGCGCACTGACAAGCCCGGCAGGCACATTTTCAGTCACGCCAAAGCCTTCGCCTGCAAATATTAAAGGCGGTTGGCCTGACGCCACAACCGGCCCCGTGAAGGCCCTGCAATCAGGCCTGATCCGGGCGAAATTCCACCGATGAAACTGGCCGTTTTTCACTTCAATGTCGGGCACATGCTGCCGAATCTTAGCCTGAAACAGACTCAACACCTGATCAGGGGCAGTGGCCTGCTGATTTTCAGCAAAGGCACTTGTTGATTCGATGTAAACAGTCATGGAATCATGCTTATGTGCTTTTATAATGATGCGACGAATGTCGTTGTCAGGGTTGGCAATCAGCCTTTCCTGCATGGCAACCTTGCCGGCCATCTCAACTTCAAACAAACCCACCAGCGATCGTTCATAAGCAATATTTGTTGTCAAGTCAGCCGGAAGCAATCTGGTAAGGCCTGAAACCGTAAGAACTTCCGCAATCTGTGGGGCTGGCATCGTCAGCACAGCGGCTCTGGCAAATCTCTCAAAAATCTCGCCTGATCCGGTCGCTTCAAGCCGAAGCTTCCAGCCAGCCGCCTGCTGTTCGATCGCTACAAGCTTGGTCTGCTGCTGAATTTCGAGCCCCTGGGCCAAAGCCAGCGAAAGCTCTCTTATTGATCCACCAGACTCATACACTTCAAATCCGGGAAGATAACCAGTTAAATCGGCAGGAATCGTGTTTACATCTGTCATTGCAATAAGACTGACATGCCGTTCATGCCAACCAGGCAAGAAATCCGGCTCATCGACAGATGCTAGGGTCATGAAAAATCGGGGGCCGGTATTCACCAGCCCGGCCTGGCCCACAGCCCGAGCGGCCATCCTTCCGCCCGGATACCGACCCTTGTCGGCAAGCAGTGGCGTAATTCCTTTTGCAATAAGGCGATGGGCAAGACAAAGGCCTGTGAGGCCGGCACCGATAATGGCGACCGGCGTTTCTTCCGGCTTGTGATTTAAAGTCATGACAGATCAGAACTTTGGTCAGCAAAATCGAGTGCAATATCCAGAGCCGGCGCTGAATGCGTGATGGCCCCCACCGAGAGCCTGTCCACATTCAGCCGGGCATATTCGCCGATCGTTTCAAGATTCAGCCCGCCCGAGATTTCAAGCAACACGCCCTGGGCTTTTTCGTCGCGAACGGCCACAGCCCTGCCCGCCATCGCTGGCGTGAAATTGTCAAGCAGAATGCAGTCGGGGCCGGCTTCCAGCGCCTCGGCAAGCTGTTCCAGCCGATCAATTTCCACCGTGAGAAAGACCTTGGCTCCGGCAAATCCACGTGCCCGCTGAACGGCTTCCGTAATCGGCCTGACACAGCCATGCGTGGCCAGGGCGGCCAGATGATTATCCTTAATTAAAATCGCATCGTGCAGGCCCA
>JBJTRR010000482.1:0-2088 GCA_046076185.1 bacterium
ACAAGGCGAAAAGTTCGGCCCCGGCCACACCGGCCGCCCAGCCGATACCGCCCGCTATAACCGTCTGACCCGGCCCAAAGCCCGTAGATTAACCCGCCCGAACAGGGCCTGCGCGGAAGGTCTGTCAATTGGTTTTGATTAATCACTACAACTGACATATTTTAATGTAATTTATTGAAAATTCATTCAAGTTTCAGGCTAAAGCGATGTTTACACGATCATACAGATTCATTCAGGCAATCATCACCGAGGAACCAACATCAGAATACACCCATAAGCCCCTGATTAATAAGAACTTACGCACGATTTCGAAACGAAGCTTCAGCGTAATGGTCTCTGGCGCGACTTTGGTTCGCCAAGAACAATAGACATCACCAGGGCATCGCGGGCAGATTCCGGCTTTTTCAGGCGGTTCATCAGGTCGGCATAAGGCTTGGCAACCGACTTTTCTGCCAGGCTCGCGGGTGCAAGGTTCTGCAGATGCACATCGGCCGCATGGTCAGACACCAGGTGGCTCAGGTTCGCCCCCACCATCTGGTTATAATTCACACTTTGCCGGTCGCCTGAGTCGTCGTCCTCTGCGGGCCTGGCTGGGGCGGCTGTTTTGCCGGTTGATGACGCCGTTGCCGCCCGCTCTTCAATCAGTTGTCGAACACGTTCCAGGGCAGTCAGTTCAGCCGAGAAATTCCGCTGAATGGGCCGCTCAACCGTCCTTTTCGGCGGTGGCTCTTGTTGCCATTCGTCGTATGGTACGTCGTCGTCGTCAACCACCAGGCTTTCCCAAACCGAGGCGGGTCTGGCGGCTGGCTTCGGGGCCTGATTTGCCTCAGCCCACGGTGGCTGCTTAAAAACCGGCCGGCTCGTTTTCGCCGGCTGGCCCTGCTTGATCGACCCGATCACCGACGAAGCCACCCAGAAAATGATGAAGGCAAATGGGGCAATGGCCTTGATAATATCTTCAATATCCATGGCGAGAAGCACTTCCGCCCCCCCTTTCCCCTGATTTATTACGCTGGCCTGTCGCCGCCGGGTTGCCTGCTGGAATTGC
Organism: bacterium; assembly: GCA_046076185.1. GTDB lineage: Bacteria > Planctomycetota > Planctomycetia > Isosphaerales > Isosphaeraceae > QWQI01. The sequence continues at coordinate 1,049 of JBJTRR010000482.1, forward strand.
CGCCGCCGGCGATAGCCGATCGCATCTCGGTGTCGGCCTGAACGTTCCGCAGGTTGTAATAGTCCATAATGCCCATGTTCCCGCCCCGCAGGGCGTCGGCAATAGCCATCGGAATCTGGCTTTCAGCCTCAACCAGCTTGGCCCGGTTCTGCTGCACCATGGCCACCATCTCCTGTTCCTGGGCCACGGCGAAGGCCCGGCGTTCTTCAGCTTTTGAACGGGCCACACGCATGTCGGCTTCCGCCTGGCTGGCCTGAAGGTTGGCTCCGATGTTGTCGCCCACGTCGATATCAGCAATGTCGATTGAGAGAATCTCAAAGGCTGTGCCGGCGTCAAGGCCTTTTTCCAGCACCCGTTTCGAGATCATGTCAGGGTTTTCCAGCACATTCTTGTGGGAATCGGCCGAACCAATCGTCGTCACAATGCCTTCGCCCACGCGGGCGATGATGGTCTCTTCCGTGGCACCGCCCACCAGGCGGTCGATATTGGTTCGCACGGTTACACGGGCCTTGGCTTTCAGCTGAATGCCGTCTTTGGCCACGGCGTCAACTGTCTGGCGGCCTTTGGCGGGGTCGGGGCAGTCAATCACCTTGGGGTTAACGCTTGTCTGAATGGCTTCCAGCACGTTGCGGCCGGCCAGGTCAATCGCGGCGGCCCGCTTATATGACAAAGGAATATCGGCCCGGTTGGCGGCAATCAGGGCACGCACCACGTTGGGCACATTGCCGCCGGCCAGATAGTGGGCTTCCAGGGCGCGGGTGGTCAGGCCGTCCTTATCGCTCAGGCCCGCCTGCACGGCCATAATCTTGGAACGCACAATGATATTCGGGTTCACACGGCGAAAGGTCATGCCAATCAGGTCGGTCAGCCGCACATTGGCCCCGGTCATCACCGACTGCACATACAGGTTGAAGTATTTGATCATGAAGATCAGCAGGAACAGGGCGACGAGCCCGAAGCCGATCAGCAGGAAAATGACGACAAGTGTCCAGATGCCGCCGTCGTTGCCCTGTTGGGCCAGCAGTGGGTTTTTCAGCAGG
>JBJTRR010000483.1:0-1281 GCA_046076185.1 bacterium
GTTTCGCGGCATCCGGATCGTCCGCAGACGCGTGACTATCTTTCGCTCATGTTCGACCGCTTTCTGGAACTTCATGGCGACCGCGCGATTGGCGACGACAAGGCGATTGTGACAGGATTTGCCCAGTTGGGTGAACAGAAAGTCATGTTTATTGGCCAGCAGAAGGGCAAAAACCTTGAGGAACGCATGGCCTGCCACTTCGGCTGTGCGCACCCGGAAGGGTATCGCAAGGCAATGCACAAGATGCGATTGGCAGAGAAGTTACGTATGCCGATCATCTGCTTTATTGATACACCGGGCGCTTATCCGGGAATCTCGGCCGAAGAGCGGGGCCAGGCGGCGATTATTGCCGAGAACCTGATGCACATGAGCATGATTCGCACTCCGATTGTGTGCGTGGTGATTGGTGAAGGCGGGTCAGGCGGTGCCCTGGGCATTGGCATAGGCGACAGGGTGGCCATGCTTGAACATGGCTATTATTCGGTGATCAGCCCGGAAGGATGTGCCAGTATTCTGTGGAAGAGTGCCGAGCATGCACCCAAGGCGGCTGAAGCCCTGAAGATGACAAGCAAGTATCTGAAACAATTCGGCATTATTGACGACGTGATTGCCGAGCCACTGGGCGGGGCGCACCGCGACCACAGAGAAATTGCATCGTCGCTTAAGTCTTATCTGACAAAGAATATACGCGATCTGAAGCAGCTTTCCGACGATGATCTTCTGAATCAGCGTTACGAGAAATTTCGCCGAATCGGGCTTTTCACGGAAGAAATTGATGCGGAAATGAGCGCCGGATCGTAAAATCAGGTGAATCGGTTCCGGCTAGCCCATTCCTGCCAAATTCAGCCCTTTCAGGAGCTGCCCAATATGCTGCGTCCTGCCTTTGCATTGTTTTTGCAAGTTATTGTTGCAATTGGTTTTATGGCTGGACGGCAAGCGGCTTCCGCTGACCGGCAACCGAATATTATTCTGATTGTGGCGGATGACTTGGGGGCGTATGATCTGGGCGTGTATGGCTCGAAGTTTCATCGCACGCCGAACCTTGACGCACTGGCCGCCGGTGGGGTGCTTTACTCTCAGGCCTATGCCGCAGCGCCTGTTTGCTCGCCCACGCGAGTGGCCCTGATGACGGGCCAACTTCCGGGCCGTGTTGGGCTTACCGACTGGCTGCCCGGGCAGGGCGATGGGCCCGGCAAACGCTTGCTGAGGCCTGAAATACCAATGCAATTGCCGCTTGAGGCCGTGACGGTGGCCGAGGCACTCAAGAAAAACGGCTATTCC
>JBJTRR010000484.1:0-1663 GCA_046076185.1 bacterium
CCAGGCCTTCCTGCCCTGCGGGAACATTCACTTCACCGCCACGTGCCACCAGGCTGACTGTGAGAATCGGCAGTTCGTGACGTTCGGCCACCAACACGTTCATGCCGTTGGCCAGTTTGCGACGAACCACGGCCGGTGGGGTGAATGTGGGTGTTGGGCCAGCTTCAGGCTGTCTGGTGCGGTCAAACGTATCTTTGACTTCCGTAACTTTGACTTCAGGCAAAGGTGCCTGCTGCGATTTGTCAACCACGGCTTCAGGGGCACGTTCGGTGGGGGCACCTGGCGTGACATCAAGCCGAACACGATTGGCCGTGAGGTATTTCTTTGCCACTCGCTGAACATCAGCCGGAGTCACTTCAAAAAGCTTCTCCATCTCTTTTTTGTAGGCAAGCGGGTCGCCATCAAAAAAGTTGTTTCCATGCAGAAATTCAGCCTTGCCATGGGCAGATTGCAGGCCCTTGATCAGGTCGGCTTCTTCGCTGTTCTGGGCCTTGGCCACTTCTTCAGCCAAGGGGCCTTCAGCAATGATCCGGGCAATTTCGGCTTCGGCGATCTTCACAAGTTCGTCAAGGTTGCCGTTCTGGTCGGGCCGGGCGGTCATGGCCACAGTGAAAGTGCCGGAAAGAGCCGAGGCCGGGTGGAAGGCAAAAACCTGGGCTGCAAGCTGGCGATCGTAGCTTAAGGCTTTGAACAGCCGATTTTCTTTGGGTAGCTGGCCAAGAACCGTGGCCAGAACGTCGAGCGGCTTTTCGTCCGGGTGGCCACGTTCAACAGTGGGCCATGTGAGCTGGGCGCGGGCCAGGGCGACTTTGTCGGTCATTTTTACATGTTTCGGGGCATCCAGCTTCGGCACCATCGGTGGCAGCTTGGCCACTTCAGGGCCACGGGGCAGGGGGCCGAAGTATTTTTCTACCCATGCTTTGGCGTTGGCGGCGTCGAAATCGCCGGAAATCACAAGGGTGGCGTTATTCGGGGCATAATAGGTGCGGAAGAAGTTGGAAACGTCGTCGAGGCTGACGGCCGAAAGGTCAGCCATGCTGCCAATGACGCTGTGATAATATGGATGGTCTTCTGGATAAAGAGCTTCGAGCATCTTTTCCATGGACTGCCCGTAAGGCTGGTTATCAACCCGCTGGCGGCGTTCGTTTTTGACGACTTCACGCTGGTTGTCGAGTTTGTCCTGGCTCAGGGCCGGCAGAAGGAAGCCCATACGGTCAGCTTCAAGCCATAGAGCCAGTTCCAGATAGTTTGAGGGCACAGTTTCATAATAATTCGTGCGGTCGGTGTTGGTTGAGCCGTTGATCTGGGCACCGATTTTCTCAAGTGGCTCAAAATATTCCTTATTATGGTTCTTCGAGCCCTGGAACATCAGGTGTTCAAACAGGTGGGCGAAGCCGGTCCGCCCTTTTTTCTCGTTCTTTGAGCCGACCTTATACCAGACATCGACATCAACCACAGGTGTCGATTTGTCTTCGTGAAGAATCACCTCAAGACCATTGGCCAGGGTGTATTTTTCGACCTTCAGCTCGGGTACCTGCGGCTTGCGGGCGGCGGTCTGTGCCGACACACCTGGCAAAGCAGCCAAAAGACCACCTAACACAAAGGCAGTCAGAAACTTGGGAAGACGCATCACGATGCATAAACTCCGAAGGGGAATCGGGGC
>JBJTRR010000485.1:0-1082 GCA_046076185.1 bacterium
CTGACCGGGCGCAAGATCATCGTCGACACCTACGGCGGCTTTGCCCGCCACGGCGGCGGCGCGTGATAGCCAAAATAAAAGTCGCCAAACAGGCCAAATTTGGCCGAGCTTTCGTCAAATCGCATCGTGTAAACAATATCTTTGCGATAGCTCGGGTTTTTGCCCCAAAGTGTCACCCCCCACTCCCAGTCGTCAAGACCGGTGGACGAGGTGACGACCTGAATCACCTTGCCTGCGAACTTCATTCCGCTCTTGCCGTGCTGCGACATCATTTCCGACCTTCGGCTGAATGGCTCGCTATACCAGTTGGCATCAGGCACGCGGGTCTTAGACATCGGATAAAAACAGAGGCACGGCCAGTCAGGAAACTCGGGCAGCAACCGCTGCTTGTTCATCGGCACCAATCGCTGCTCGTAAGTGCGAACCTTGGTCCTGAACATGTCTGAATCGGGGTCAACCCCTTCTCTAATAAGGGTTTGCCCATACTGTTCAGCCGTCGGCACATATTCCGATATTTCCGTAATGGAATAGAAAGAATAGGTTGGCACCAGGGCAGGCCCCAGCGGCCCCGACTCAATATCCATCTGCACGCCGTTCAGGGCTCGAATGTCAGGCCCGCTTGCCACAAAACCAAAATCGGCCTTGTGCCCGGCCACGGCAAAGCTGTGCATCTGCGTAATTGGCTTATCCTCGCCAATCGTCGGGCTCAGGGCAGTGGCCAGTTGGGTCATGGCATCGGCGCGGCTGGCCAGCGGCAGAAGGCTCAGGGCGGCTCGGTCAATTCGATAAAAAACATGCAGAAAGTGCCAGCCGCCCACAGGAACCAGCGTGGCCGGAATTTGCTCGGACGATGCAGGCCGGTGGCCATGCTGCATGGGCTGAGTGCCTTCCGGGCGACCTTGGGCGTGGCTGTGTGGGGCAGGGCTCTGTTCAGACATCGAAACGTGACCTCAATTGGCAACGCGGCCAGCGCGTCGCAGGCATGTTGGCTTTGATCGTCAGCATATCATAGCGGAAAAAGCGATCGAATCTCAACCTTTATGGAAATTCGGCTGCATAAACGAGTTGCAGAAATACTTGAA
>JBJTRR010000486.1:0-3279 GCA_046076185.1 bacterium
TTCTGATGACATTTCTGCTTCCACTAGCGCATAATGATGATCATATCTTGGGCCGGCCGGAATATGAGATTTCGACCGCGGCGCGAGCCATACAGAAATTGAGCCCCACACTGTCGGGTGTATTCAGAAAGCATCAGCGATGGATTCCTATTCTATCTGTTTTTGTGGTAGCGGCGACAAATACAAGTTCTGTTGCCAGAAGGCCGAATCGCAGATCATCCGGGTCGAACGGCTGATCCAGTCGGAAGAGCTGGGTGCCGCTCTGGCCGCCGCCACCGAAGGGCTGAAAAAATACCCCGAAACGCCCATGCTGGTCATGCACAAAGCCATGCTTGAAGGCAAAGACAATGACTTCGACTCGGCCCGCCGCACGCTTGAGTCGTTTCTCGCCCGCCGCCCCCGGCATGCCGGTGCCCTGGGCCAACTGATTCTTGTCATATCAGAAATCTCGGGCCCGCTTGCCGCCGTCATGGAATTTCAGCGGGTCGCCGGTTCGCTGACAGACAACCAGCGAGCCCTGTTTCATACCATTCTGACGGAACTGGCCTCGGAACTGGTGGAAGAGGACATGCCCGTCGCCGCCATGGCCCACCAGTTTCTGGCCATCACCTGGTCTGGCGGGCAGTCGGCACAGTTCCGTGCTTTTTCTACCATGCTTGCTGATGTCAGGATAAGCCTCTTTCTGCGGCAGTTCCCCATGGTCAGGCCCGCCCCTGAATCAGTTTCCAGCGATCAGAAGGCCATTTTTGACGATGCCCTGGCCCAGGCAGGCCGTGGCGCATTTCTTGATGCAGCAAGCACTTTCGAAAAAGTGACCGACCGCGAACTGCTGCCCCTGGCCACCCACAACCGCGGTGTTTTGCTGGCCTATATCGGCCAGAATGCCTCGGCCATTGCCTGCCTGCGTGGCTACATCGGCACCCTGGGTGAGACTGATCAGGCCGTTGACCTCGAAGCCTTCTGCCAGCAGCTTGCCGACGACCAGACGCCCGAACTGATCGACATGATTCAGCTGAGCTGGCCGATTCGCTCGCGACAGATGCTGGAACAGACGCTGGCTGATTCGGGCCGGTTCAAACTGATCAAAGCGGCCGACGAACACGACAACACAGGCGACCCAGTGGCCCGCCGCAGCTATTATGGCATGCTTGACCGTAAGCAGATTGCCGAAGGCACAACGGCCTCGATTGATAATCTGCCGGTGATTGTCGCCACTGTCACCGTGGAAGACAAAACCCTGACCCTGACGGATGAAGACGACGGCAGCCTCGACTCTGTTTCTGAAGAACTTCGAGAACTGGCCGGTGCGGCACTGGTGCCAGCCCACCCGCGCACCAAGCATGTTGGCAAGAACCCAAGACGTAATCTCACCTCGCCGCCGCTCTGGATCTTGCCTGAAGGCCTTGACGACGACCAGAAAACCGAACTTTACACCCTTTTCTTCAAAGACATCCTTTTCAACCGCATGCAGAAAGAGGGCGTGCCCGAACTGGGCGGCCTGACAGTCTATCAATATGCCGAATCAGGCAAGTCGAAGGTGCCAGTGCGTGCCCTTCTGCGCCGGCTTGAAATCTCGCCCGACTTCCCGCCCCAGCAGAAGCCGGTTGCTGATCTGCGCGTGCGGCTTGGCCTGCCGGTTGAATCTGCCGACCCGCTGGTGCCGCTCAAGGAACTTAACTCCACCCGCCTGATTTATGTTGATATCGACAGCCTGCCGACCGCTGACCTGGCCGAATATTGCAAGCTGGCGGGCAGTCTGAGCCTCTTCGACCATGCCGAAAAGGCCATGCGCAGGCTCATCGCCACCGAGACAACCGACCCCGAAGTGCTGAATCTGGTTCTGCCCGGCTATTTCGACCTTGCTGGTCTGGTGGCTCGCCGTGATGGCATAGATGCCGCCCTTTCGCTGCTGCTGGAAGGCAAGACGCGAGACCCGGAAGCCAAAAAGCCGATGGGCGAGCTGAACTGGGATCTTTTCGCCCTTCGGCTTCGCGTTCTGACAACCGAGCCCCAGCACTGGGTGCCCGGCCTGGCCGTAATGCTGCAGCAATTTGCCCGCAACAACGAAGCTCTCAGCACCATCATTCCGGTGCTCGTTCAGCTTGGCCTGCTGCGGCCCTATCAGGATCCGGCCCGCCCCGAGCGTGTCTCGATCGATTCGTCGCTGCTTGACGCCCTCATCGACAAATTCGGGCCTAAGATCACCACGCCTTCGGGCGGCCTGGGTGTTGCGGCCGGCAAGCCTTCGCTCTGGACACCCGAGAGCGAGACAGCCAAGTCTGGCGGTGGCAAGCTTTGGACACCCGGCCGGCCGAAAACTGGCGGTGATGAAGGCTCGAAGCTGATCATTCCTGGTGGTCGATGACAGAGCAGGAGCAGTCGCAACTCCTGGCCAACGAAGTCAGGCGGGGCTGGGCTCTTCTGCAATCGCAGCGGCCACATGCCGCCTGGGCTGTGTGGCAATCGGTTCTCCGGCAAAACCCTGCTGATCAGGCGGCCAGCCAGGCCCTGTCGCAGCTTGCCGCCGCACCTGACCTTCCGGAAGTTGCCCGCCGCCCCCTTCGCTTTGCAGCACCAGACAGCCAGCAGGCCCGCGAGGCATGGAACAAAGCCTTTGGCAAGCGGCCTGTCGAAGACCTGGCCGACCCTGCCAGTGCGGCACTTGTCTTTCGTCAGATCATTGAAAATCATCCGGGCGATGCCCCTGCCGCCTGGAATTTTGCGGTCTGCCTGGCATGGGCCGGGTCGAACTGGCTGGCTGTCGAAGCCCTTGACGACTTCATTGAACTTGCCGCCGAAACCGACTCTGACCGCTCGGCCGACGCCGCCTGCCTGGCCGAACTGCTTCGCCTGGGTGCAGGTTGCGAAGAAATTGCCGACGCCCTGAATCAGACGATCAGCTTTGGTACAGATGCCATAGGTGCTGATGCCCACTCAATTCTCTCAGCCTATGGTTTTCTGCAGGAATCGCCCGGCCATGTCAGCCACTCGTCAGAGTTAATCGGCGACCTGCTTCTTTCGGATGTCAAAGGCCACTGGCCCGTGCCCGTGCTGGCTTCAGCCGCCGACAGTGCCGGGCAGGCCCGAATGTCGCAGCCTTCAGGGGCGATGAATCACGACTTTCTTGAAACCATCTCGACACACATTGATTTCCTCACGGGCAACGCGCCCGAGATTCAGTCAGGAATTTTGTCCGTTTCGCTGGCCGACGCCGCCGTTTCCCGGTTTCGCGTCAGTCAGGCACTGCCGGATGCGACTCGCGACGCCCTGACACTTGCC
>JBJTRR010000487.1:0-1354 GCA_046076185.1 bacterium
ATTTGGGCATGTTGTTCTGGCATTTTTGATTCTTGCCGCACCCTGCTGGGTTTTTGGCATTGCACGCCTGCCGGCATGGATGTTTCAGGATTCTGCCATATCAACATACGTTCATCAGAATTTACCTTACAAGCTTCATTCCGATGACTTTGCCTATATCGGTGCATCGCGAAATCTGGCCCGCACGATGGAAAATCTCTTCGTGCCGCATAATACGCACATCTGCCCATCGTGGCGAGTTCTAACATACATCGTGGTTCAGGCAGCCGGTGATCTGAATCATGTGCCGATGGCCCTTGGCGTTGTGACTTATGTCGGGCTGGTGCTGCTGATGCTCAATGCAGGCCATTTTGCTGCACATGAATCGCGAAATATGGCCCTTGGGCTGGTTGTGATGTGCCTGACAGGTGTCACGGCTGTTCAATGGCAGTCCACCGTCTGGTATTCTGCCGGCCAGACCTTCTGGGCCGGTAATTTTATTCTGATTTCGCTGATTATCGCGCAGGAGACATTACGCAGGGGCTGGCTCTGGCCCTGGCCAGCGGTTTGCGTGTGTTGCTGGCTTGCGGGTGGGTTTTGGACGATTGGCCACGCGGCAGGCCCTGTTACTGCCATTTACATTCTGGCCGCAGCCAGGGGCAGGCAAAGGTATTTTGCCATTCTGCCAATGGTTGCCACGGTTTTTGCCGTGGTGTCGGTGCTTAGCCTTGGTGGCTCGGCCATTGACTCAACCGTCTCGTTCCACGGCCGGGAGCTGAAAGAGGCTGTTGACCCGGTTCGGGGGCTGGTCAATTCAGCCCATGCGGTTATTGAAACGATGATTCTGGCGAATCTTGGTATTGAATCCATCACAACTGACATACAGGCTGTTTCGCTACTGGTCATGCTGATTCTGGTCTGGCTTGGCTGGCATATCAAAACGGGTCGGCCAGTTAATGCGCTGGAGTGGACGGGTGGAGCCATCTTTGTTTCGGCGTATGTCGTTGAATGGACATTTCGCGGCTATCTTTCATGGCCGGCACTCAAGCACATTCTGCCGTGGTATGACACCATTCCCCAGCCCGGCTGGCTCTTTTTTCTGGCTGGCTGGTATCAAAGTGCGTTTATGGCTGATTCCAATGAGACAGGCTCGGCCTTTGGAAAAATACGTGCAAGTCGATCGGCCGCCACGCTGATTCTGGGCTTAATCCTGTTTCAATCGCTGGTCAGTTATCCTGAAATTGATCGTTCGCTGATTGATCTTGTTCCGCCTATGACAGAATACGAAACGTCAAAACGCATGTTTCCCATCCCCAGCCTGAAGCGGCTTCGGGCTGTTTATCTGTGGGATGAACGAGTGAAATGGCAGCGGCGG
>JBJTRR010000488.1:0-2798 GCA_046076185.1 bacterium
ATACGAAGCGGCCCGAATGGCTGCCCTTGGCTTTATGACACCGCTTCTCGGCATATCTCTTGGCACAATGATTCACGGCGAGCCGATCACCACCAGCCTGATCGCCGGTGCCGCCCTTGTTGGCTTTGGGGTTTATCTCAGTGCCGCCGACAAGGTTCGCAAAAAAGCGGCCTAGTGGCTTGCGGCATGACTGTTTACAGAAAATTTCAAGCTCGCTTGCAACAATGTATAGTATGATAGTGTACTAAGCATTTGGCCGATTTCGCCCCAACTGACGGCTCAGCAGGCTGCAACTTGAACCATGACAACCGCTTTGCGAAGCCATAATCCCTACGAATTTGACGTCATCGTCGTTGGCGGCGGCCATGCCGGCATTGAAGCGGCCATGGCTTCCGCCCGACTTGGTTGTCGCACAGCCCTTCTGACACTCAATGCCGACACCATTGGCCAGATGAGCTGTAACCCGGCCATCGGCGGCGTGGCCAAAGGGCAGATTGTTCGCGAGATCGATGCTCTTGGCGGCATCATGGGCCTTGTTACGGATGCCACTGGTATTCAGTTCCGCATGCTGAACCAGACCAAGGGCCCGGCCATGCACAGCCCCCGGGCGCAGTGCGAAAAAAAAGCCTATCAGCTTATGGCCAAGCGGCTTGTGGAAGGTCAGCCAAACCTCACGGTGCGTCAGGAACTGACCGACGAGCTGGTGGTCGAAGGGGGCAGGGTGGTGGGCGTGGTCGTCAGGGGCGGCTTCACCTACCGATCCAAAGCCGTGGTGCTGACAACCGGCACTTTTCTTCAAGCCCTTATGCATACTGGAGAAACGAAAACCAAAGGGGGCAGGGCGGGCGACATCTCGGCCGAAGGGCTCTCGGGCAGTCTGGCCAGGCTTGGTATCGAGCTTCGCCGTTTCAAAACCGGCACTCCGCCCCGGCTTAACGGCCGAACGATTGACTTCAGCCGGCTTGAACCTCAGCCCGGCGACCAGAAGCCCTCGCCGTTTTCGTTCATGAACGACCAGATTGAACAGCCGCAGGTTGATTGCCACATTACACATACGAATCAGGAAATTCACGATATCATCAAGGCCAACCTGCATCGGGCCCCAATGTATTCCGGGCAGATTGAAGGCATTGGCCCGCGTTATTGCCCCTCAATTGAAGACAAGGTTGTTCGATTCGCCGACCGCGACCGCCACCAGATTTTTCTCGAACCTGAAGGCCGCCAGACACTTGAGTATTACTGCAACGGTATTTCGACAAGCTTGCCAAGAGACGTGCAGGAGGCTGTGATCAGCCGGATTGAAGGGCTTGAGAATGCCGAAATCATGCGCTTCGGCTATGCCGTGGAATATGACTTTGCCCCACCCACCCAACTTGAGCCAACACTAAGGCTTAAGTCGGTTCCCGGGCTCTATCTGGCTGGCCAGATCAACGGCACAACCGGCTACGAAGAAGCGGCCGCACAGGGGCTTGTGGCAGGCGCGAATGCCGCTTTGGCTGTGCTGGAACGCGACCCGCTTGAGATTGACCGGGCCGGCGGATACATCGGCGTGATGATCGATGATCTTGTGACCAAGGGAGTTGAAGAGCCTTATCGGATGCTGACCAGCCGGGCGGAATACCGGCTTTTGCTGCGACACGACAACGCCGATTTTCGCCTGACACCGCTGGGAAGGGCCACAGGGCTGGTGGATGACGACCGCTGGGCACGATTTGAAGCAAGGTCGAATCAGGCGAGTGAGATCCAGAGCCGGATCAGGTCGGTGCGTTATCAGGATTCAACCCTTGAAAAACTACTGAGGCGGCCTGAGACAACCTGGGCCGACATCGCCGCACTTGATGCCGAACTGGCTGCGGACAACTGGCTTGAATCGGCAGTGAGCCATATCGTTACCGAAACCAAATACAGTGGTTACATTGATCGGCAGTCGCATCATGTCGATCAGTTCAGGCGGCTTGAATCGAAAAAAATCCCGGCTAATCTTGATTTCAGCCGAATGTCTTCGCTTCGATTCGAAGCCAGAGAGAAATTTGCACGCCTGCGACCGGCAACCATCGGTCAGGCTGGCCGGATCAGTGGCATTTCGCCGGGCGACGTGGCCACCCTGCTAATATTGTTGAAAAAAGACAACAAATTGCCAAAGATTACCGAATCGCCTGTATCTGATTGATTTACCAAGACTTCTGAATCAGCCAGATTATGAATATTCTGCGTTCGTTCCCCAAGGCACGAATGGAATCCCGTTTTATGCAATCTTCTGAAACATAACGAACCTCATGTTTTATTTACTTCGCCCAATTTTAAAAAAAACGATTGACACAAAGTGCAGGTTCCCTATTATATCGAAATTAGCAAACTCAGCTTATCCGATACAAATTGACAGATGAGTGAATGGAAGTCCATGGCATCGTGCAGGATCGTACGGCCGCCAGAAATGGTGCCCTGCAAGCCTGCAACCGAAGCTGTCCTTAACGGAGGGGGAAGGGAATGGCATTGAAAACGGTTTACACCACCGGTGAAGCTGCACGGATTTGCAAAGTCAGTCAGCAGACAATCATACGTTGTTTCGACAGTGGCCAGTTACGCGGGTTCCGGGTTCCGGGTTCCAAGTTCCGCCGTATTCCCCGCGAAGCTCTGATCAGGTTCATGAAAGAGCACGGCATTCCAACTGATGCCCTTGAAAGCGGCCGTTTCAAAGTGCTTATCGTTGACGATGATCCGGCGATTGTTGACCTCCTCACCGATGTGCTGCATGAAACCAAGCGATTTGAATGCAGGTCGGTAAATAACGGCTTTGC
>JBJTRR010000489.1:0-5550 GCA_046076185.1 bacterium
TCTTCCCAAAGGCGGGGGGCAATAATCTCGACAAAAAGCCCTTCGTCGTCAAGCACCTTCTTCAGTTCGGCAGCCTTCTTCAGCTTTTCCGCTTCAGAAAGGTCATAGCTCACAATATCGTCATCGTGAAACTGCACACCATCAAACCCCAGCGTTTTATATTGCCGGATCTTCTCGGCAAAGGCCATGTCGGCCCGAACCGGCGGGCCAAAGGGGTCGGCACCAGTGCTGATATTCCAGGGTCCAAAGGTAAATCGATAGGTGTGTGTGGCACTCATGAGCGTTTGTCGTTCTTGGGTTGGCTGGTCGATTTCCGGCATGCAATCGGGTTAAGCATGCCTTTTGCAGCCTCTATCATCGTGAAAGTGCCCGCCGGCGTCAACACTCAGGCCGCCAATTCATCTTTGCACCAAAATCGGCCATCTGCCAATAGCCAGACCGGCCTGAATATCGTACGATTCTGTTGGATTTTCTCTCGCTCTGTTCTAAACGGTGCATCATGCCGGTGAAGCTGAATTTGTGGCATATCATGCTCGCCGTGGGAACACTGGCCATCGGCTTTTCGCTCTGGACAACCAGCGAAGCCACCCGGGCCATGCTTGTCGTTATGATCACCGGCACCGCCGCCGTTGTGGTCTCGCTCCACGGCATCATGCGGCTTTTTCTGGTGCTCGGCCACTACGGCGAATCACCCACCCGGGCCAACCTTCGCAGGATGCTGGCTCAGGTCGCTTTCATTCTTTTCTACTGCGCCCTGCTGGTGAATTTCGCCATCTGGCTTGGTTTCTACCTCCTCTGGCCCCGCCCCTGAATCGTTTTTTCAGGCCAGTCAAATTTGCAGGAATTGATTTAACATTCCCGTCCGGTTTTTTTATGATGACCATTATCTCTTGCCTATACACACCCTGATTGCCCTCTGACCGGAATTCTTCATATGTCAGACACCAGCCGTAAAATGGCTCGACGCGAATGCCTGAAATTGGCCTCGCTTCCCCTGGTTTCGCCCCTGGCCCAGGCCCTGGCCGCGCCAGCCGACCCCTTGCCCAGAAAAAAGGTGGCGGCGGTCATAACTGTTTATTTCGCCGGCTCGCATGCTGATGTGATCCTCGGCAAAATAATGGACGGCTGGAAGCAGGATGGTGGCCCGGGGCCCGCCCTTGAACTGACATCCGTCTATATGGATCAGACCAACGCCAACGATGTCGGCCGAATGCGTCTGGCCGATCATGGCGTGCCCGTTTACGACACCATTGAAAAAGCCCTGACAAACGGGGGAACCAGTATTCCTGTCGATGGTGTCATCTGCATAGGCGAACATGGCAATTATCCCTTTAATGCCAAGGGCCAGCAGCTTTATCCACGTCGCCGCTTTTTCACTGAAATCACTGATACATTCGTAAAATACGGCAGGGTTGTTCCGGTCTTTCACGACAAACACATTGGGCCGGTGTGGGAAGATGCTCTCTGGATGTACAACCGTGCCAGCGAGCTGAGAGTGCCTTTCATGGCTGGCTCATCGCTGCCACTGGCTTATCGCAGGCCTGAAATTGACCTGCCACCCGGCAGCGATATTGAAACCGCCGTGGGCATTGGCTACAGCGGCCTTGATATTTACGGAATCCATGCCCTGGAAGTATTTCAATATTATATGGAAAGGCGTAAAGGCTCTGAAACAGGCGTAAAATCTGCCCAGTTTCTTGAAGGCCAAGCCATGTGGCGGGCGGTTGATGATGGACGGGTGTCAAAAGCAGCAATCGACGCCGCTTTTGCCGTTGTTCCCAGGCAGGGCCATCCTGACATCCGTAAAGATAAAAACGCCGGGCTCTTTCTATTTGAATACAACGACGGCACGCCGGCCGCCATTTTCATGCTCGGCTGTGTCAATGGCACCGCCATGGGCATCAAGCTGAAGGGCAAGCCTGAACCGCTTGCCGTAGCAATCGAAGAACGAACTGAGCCGCGATACCCGCATTTTGCCAACCTTCTTAAAGCCGTTGAACGCATGATTCACACCGGCCGGCCCAGCTACCCGGTTGAACGCACACTTCTGACAAGCGGCATACTTGATCGGGTCCTGACATCACGCCACGAAGGCGGCCGAAAACTGGAAACGCCCGAACTTTCCATCGCCTATCAACCGGTTGTCTATCCGCATGCGCCTCATGTTGATCTGCTTGCTTCGCCACTTTCCAAGCTGTAAAATTCGAAGATAATACAATTTAAAGTGCCAAATTGCATTTGCAGTTCTTCGGCCCCGCTGATTGGCTGTAAGATTAAGCTTTGTCAATCGCCTGCCGGCAGATCAAGCGACTCGTCAAATCCAGCCGATTCTGCACTCACAGTGGCAAATTCATCTTCGGTAACGACGGTTGTTTTTGGTGAGGCAGGAAGATCGGCCTCAGCCCTGCGGCGATGGTTTGTCGGGTCGACCATGGCCTTGGGCCAGATCAGAAATCCGCCGGTTGAGACAAATAAAACTTCATTAATCTCCCACTTGCCAAAAATTCCCCTGCCTTCGTTAAATCCTTCATAAATAACATCGTGTTTTTTGATGTAACTTTTCTTCCAACTGCACTTTCCGGTCTTCACACAATATTCGCCGCGAACCAGGAACCGGCCAACGTAATCGCGCCCCATTCCGTTCATCTGGCCGTTTACAAAACGCAATATCAGCTCCATCATGTGCCGCTTCATGCCAGTCTGTTTCATCAGAAAGAAGCCATCCCACGCACCGGTTGGGAATCGCGAATCACTCTCAAAACCGGGCTTTCCGGCTTCGTCATCATTCCGGCGATCTTCTTCTGACATCGCTTTTCCCGCTTCTCTCTCAAGCTGAATCTTCTCCCTAATTGCATTTCAAGGGCTCTCTTTAACTTTTCGAGAATGGTCGAAACAAGTCAAGTAGATTCCAAAAATCGGCACGAATTCAAGCACCAAAACCGGGCTGCCATTCTCAGCCCGTTTTCTTCCGAGTCGGGTCGGCCATCCCGCGCGGCCAGAACATGAATCCGCCACTGACTTCGCCAAAATCAAGCATAAACTTCCATTGCCCATAGATTTTCTTATTCTCGTTGTATCCTTCCAGATAAAGCGGCACCCACTTATAATTCATGCACACCATGCTCACTTTGCCACTTTTCACGTCATATTCGCCCTGAAAAAAATTAATCGGCATCCGCCACTGTTCCTTAACATATTGAAAACCGGCACAGCCAAAAATCTGCCCATCCACAAACACCAGATTACTCGTCAGTTCAAGCCGCTCCTTACGCGCATTCTTCACCTTAATAAAGCCAATCCACTCCACGCTGGGAAAGTTCTTGTCCTTCTCCGGCTCGGTGCCGTCCAGAAATTCGTTGAGATCCTTTTCCCAGTCAGGCACAGCACCAGCCTCCATCCCGGCCAGTCGATCCAACCACCGGCAGATCGAGCGAAAATCCATTCGTAACCATTTTTAGTCACGACTTAATTCCTTTATCGGCAAATTCCTCCCTGAAATTTTAATTTCGTTTCCATTTTTATCACTCGCCTCAAGTCGGCCACGTCCTACACCTGGCTGGCGACAATCCCTTGATTTGATTAGAATAACATAACATTTGGCTGATTCCGCTTCCATCTGCCGGAAGATCAATTCATGGACAAGTTCGGCTTCGTGCGTGTGGCTGTCTGCTCGCCCAGGGTGGCTGTGGCCAACCCCGTGCAAAATGCCTCACAAGTTTTGCAGATGATCGCCCAAGCTGGCGACGCGGAAGTTGTTGTTTTTCCCGAACTTTGCGTCACCGGCTATACCTGCGGTGACCTCTTCCGCCAGACCCATCTGCTTCAGTCGGCTGAAGCCGCCGTGGCCCGCATCGCCCGCGAGGCTCCTCCCCGGCAAATTCTCTTCATCGGTGCCCCCGTGGCTGTGGGCAACGAGCTTTTTAATTGTGCCATTGCCATTTCCCAGGGCCGGGTGATCGGCATCGTTCCCAAATGCAACATTCCCAATTATTCCGAATTTTATGAGTCTCGCTGGTTTCGGCCAGCCGATGGCGACGAACCCACCGAAATCGAATTTGCCGGCAGTCGTGTCCCGTTCGGCGTTGATCTTTTCTTCCGCCGCGGTTCCCTCGTCGTCTTCGCTGAAATCTGTGAAGATCTCTGGATGCCCATTCCCCCCAGCAGCCATGCCACCGTGGCCGGGGCCAATCTCGTCGTCAATCTTTCTGCCTCGAATGAAACGGTCGGCAAAAACGAATACCGCACCGAACTCATCAAAAATCAGTCAAGCCGCTGCGTTTCAGCCTATGCCTACGCTTCAGCCGGCCCCAGCGAATCGACTTCCGACCTCGTTTTCGGCGGCCACTGCATCATCTGCGAAAATGGCCTGATTCTCGCCCAAAGCCGTAGGGTCGGCCTGCCAGAAGACCCCGTTGCCGTGGAAGGCTGGCACGCCATGGCTGATATCGATATTGAGCGACTTCAGAACGAACGACGCCTGCTGACAAGCTTCGGCGACGCCAGCCGCCAGCAGAATCGCAAGTATCGTACAATTGAAATCCCTTCCGCTGAAATGCCCCGGGCTGGCCTGCTGCGTCCCGTCGTCGGCTACCCCTTCGTGCCTGCCGACCCAGCCACTTTGCACCACCGCTGCGCTGAAATTTTCGGTATTCAGTGCGCCGGCCTTTACAAGCGTCTGGAACAGATCGGCTTTCGCGACGTTTATATCGGTGTTTCAGGCGGGCTCGACTCAACCCTTGCCCTCATGGTCGCTGTGAAAACATACCAGAAGGCAGGCGTTGACGTCCGTCGGATTCATGGCCTGACCATGCCCGGCTTTGGCACCACGGCACGAACCCGAAACAATGCCCTTGACCTGATGACAGCTTTGGGCATATCTCAGGAAACCATCGACATCCGTGAAATCTGCCTGGCCACTTTCAAGGCGCTTGATTCCCGCGTTTTTGACAGCTTCAATGCCCGTGGCGTTTCACTTGACGAATTCAACCGCCTTCTCGCCACCGTCCCCCGTGAAAAACGCTTTGATCTGAATTTTGAAAATGTTCAGGCACGCGAAAGAACCAAGCTGCTCATGAGCCGGGGCTTTGTTCTGGGCACTGGCGACCTATCCGAGCTGGCACTCGGCTGGTGTACATATAATGCTGATCACATGAGCATGTATAATGTCAATTGCTCAGTTCCTAAAACTCTTGTCAAGTTTCTGGTTGAATACATTGCTGAGACCTGCGATCCTGGCTCAAGCCTCTATCGCATTCTGATCGATATTGCCAACACCCCCATCTCGCCCGAGCTGTTGCCACCTTCAAGCAGCGGCGAGATCGAACAGTCAACCGAAGATGTGCTTGGGCCCTACGAACTTCACGACTTTTATCTTGCGAATTTTCTGCGATATGGCTTTTCGCCTGAGAAAATGCTCTATCTCACAGAATTTGCAACATTCCGGAATGTTTATTCCATGGAAACCCGCCGAAAAACGCTTGAAATGTTCATCCGCCGGTTCTTCTCCCAGCAATTTAAGAGAAACTGCGTGCCCGACGGCCCCAAGGTCGG
>JBJTRR010000490.1:0-16758 GCA_046076185.1 bacterium
CGGCTCTTTCAGAATCGGCGGTCGGATTATGTTTTTCCCCGGTTTTAACCGCTTACTGTGTGCGAGGCTCTTTCAGAATCGGCGGTCAGATTTTGTTTTTCCCCGGTTTTAACCGCTTACTGTGTGCGCGGCTTTTTCAAACCAAACACATTCAATCAATTGGCCGTCGTGGACGGTTTCAGGTCGTTGAATCCAGACATAAAGCATCATGATTCTTCAACCTGTCGGGCCACCAGTTCCAGCGGGTGCAGGGCGTGGAGGCCGGCGAGGTCTTGCACCTGGGCGCGGCAGCTTGTGCCGGCGGCTACCAGAATGGCGTTCGGGTTGTCAGACATGGCCTTTAATATCACCCGGTCGGCCAGCGCCTTACTCATGTCGTAATGGTCTTTATCGTAGCCGAACGAGCCCGCCATGCCGCAGCAGCCGCTGTCAAGTTCCTGAAGGTTGATGCCTGGAATCAGCCGCAGCAGGCGAGAAGTCTGGGCCGTGCCAAAAATCGCCTTCTGCTGGCAATGGCCGTGCAGAAGCACTTTTTCGTGGATCGGCCTCAGGCGAATGCGGCCGCTTTCAATGGCGTCGGCCACCAGCGATTCAAGCTGGGTGGTGGCTTTTGCCACGGCCTGGGCTGAGTCAGCCAGCCGCAGATGACGGTTGTCGTCAACCAGCATGGTCAGGCAAGATGGCTCAAGCCCCACAATGGGCACGCCCGCCCGGGCCGCGGGCGAGAGCCGATCAACCAGGGCAGCGGCCAGCTCGCGACCGACATCAAGCAAACCCTTTGAAACTGCCGGCCGGCCACAACACAGGCCCCCCACCATCTCGATTTCGTAGCCGGCTTTTTCAAGCAGGGCCACCGCCGCCCGGCCCACTTCGGGGTGATTGTAGGTGGTAAAACAGTCGTCAAGCAAAATGACCTTGCGGCCACCGAGCTCGGCGATTTCAGCTTTCCTCTGGCTGAACCATGTGCGCAGGTTGGCCCGACCGGCAAAGGCGGGCAGGGTGCGGCGGCGATCAATGCCGGCCAGTTTTTCAAGAAGGCCACGCACGAGGCCGGTTCTCAGCAGGGGGTTGGCCAGAATGGCGAAGCGAGAGCCCAGCCGGTTCAGCACATGCACATGGCCGAAGATGAGATCGGCCCAGGGCGGCCCGCCGCGTTCTTTGTGGGCCTGATAGAGCACTTCACTTTTGAGGCGGGCCATATCCACGCCCGAGGGGCATTCGCTTTTGCAGGCCTTGCAGCCCAGGCAAAGATCCATGGTTTGGAGAAGGCCGGGATGACCCCATTTACGGTCGTGGCCCAGGCGGCCGCTCATCACTTCACGCAGGGCATTGGCCCGGCCGCGGGTGCTGTCGGCTTCGTCGCGGGTGATCATATAGCTGGGGCACATGGTGCCTGTGTCAGTCTTACGGCAGGCACCCACGCCCGAGCAAAGCTCAACGGCCTGAGCCAGGCCGCCCTGGTCAGTGAAGTCGAAGCCTGTGATTTCAGGCACACGGGCGAAATATTCGGGACTGATGCGCAGGTGGTCGGTCAGTTCGGGTTCGGCGGCCACCTTGCCGGGGTTCATCTGGTCGGCGGGGTCGAAGGCGTGCTTGACACGGCAGAAGACTTCAAAAAGGCGGTCGCCGAAGATTTTGCGGTTCCAGCGGCTGCGGGCCAGGCCGTCGCCATGCTCGCCCGACATTGATCCGCCGAATTCAGCCACCAGGCTTGAAACGTCTTCGGCAATGGCCCTGAGCTGCTCAAGCCCCGTTTCGGTCTTCATATTCAGCACGGGGCGGATGTGCAGGCAGCCAACATCGGCATGGCCATAGCACGAAGCGGTGACACCCCGGCGGCCGATGATCTGCATGAATCGGTCGTAGTAGGCTGGCAGAACGGCGGGGTCAACGGCGGTGTCTTCAACAAAAGCCACGGGCTTGGCGTCGCCGGGCAGACCCATCAGCAGGGAAAGGCCAGCCTTCCGCACTTTCCAGAAGTTGTCATTTGACGATGCCGTCAGGTTTTTCTTGATCGCCAGCACCGAGGCATTGCCGGCCAGGCCACGTTCAATGATGGCGGCTTTTTCTTCAAGTTCCTGAGGCGAACCGGCATAGAGCTGGGCGGCGAGAACGGCTTCGGGGTCGCGCTCGGCGAAGGTGACAAGGCGGCGATATTCAGGATGGGCCAGGGCGAGATTCAAGATCATTCGGTCGATCATTTCAACAGCGGCCGGCCCGGCGGCGAGATAGGCTGGCAGGCTGGCGAGGGCGTCGCGAATGGTGCGGTGCGAAACGACGACAAGACCCTGGAAGGGTGGGATGTGCACGACACGGACGTCGGCAGCGGTGATGAGGCCTAGGGAGCCTTCCGAGCCGACCATCAGCCTGGCCAGGTTGAATTTATAGGGGTCGTCCTGCCAGCCATCGGCCCGCACGGGCAGGCCGGGGACGAATTCGTCGAGGTTATAGCCGCTGACTCGCCTGAGGATCCGCGGGTAGCGGGCGATAATCTCTTCGCGATTTTCGGCCACGAGGTCGCGCACGGTTTTGTGCAGAAAGCCCAGGCGACCACCATTCGCGATGATCTGTTCAAGCTCGGTGTCGTTATAGCCACGAAACTGGGCGATCATACCGCCAGAGAGGACGACTTCCAGGCCGAGAACGTGGTCAACCACTTTGCCAAAACGCAGGCTTCGGGCACCGGCCGAGTTGTTGCCGATCATGCCGCCGATGGTGGCGCGGTCGCTGGTTGAGACGTCGGGCCCAAACATGAGGCCGAGCGGCTTCAGGTGGCGGTTAAGCTGGTCGCAGACGACGCCTGGCTCGACGCGAACAGTCATGCGGTCGCGATCAACGATACCAATTCGGTTCATGAACTTGGAGCAATCGACGACGAGCCCGGCGCCGATGGTCTGGCCCGAGAGGCTGGTGGCTGCGCCGCGGGGGATGATGGCGATACCCAGCTCGGCGGCAATTTCAACAGCTTTAGAGACATCGTGGGCCGAGCGGGGGAAGAAGACGCCAACGGGCGGAATCTCATAAAGGCTTGCGTCGGTGGCGAAGAGGGAGCGGGTGGTGTCGTCGAGCCGGGCTTCGCCCGAGGTTTCAGCGGCAAGGCGTTTGGCCAGCTTTTCAAGCAGGTCGGTTCTGAGGTTCTGGTCGGTTTTTGTGGCAGATACCGGCATGGCCCACCCAGTCGATGGAGAATGGCTGTGTTTAGCGATGGTGTGGATTATACGACCCATAGCGGCTGGAATGCGAGGTGCGGCAATAGACCCTGGCTGGGGCGACCGGAAGAAAATGCGGGATGATTACATGACCATGACCACGCCATGCACCTGGCGGATGGCGGCGAAGATATCCATAACCTGTTGGGAAGACTGAGCGATGAGGGTGAGCGAAACGGATGTGTGGCGGCCACCGGATGTGTGCCGGGAGGTGTAGGTGACATCGGTTTCCAGAATGTCGAGAGCAATGACGGCGGCAATGACGCGCTGGATGAAATTGTCGCTTGAGGCCCCGATGACTTTAATGAGGAATTCGCAGGGGAACTGGTGAACGGCGTCGAGCAGTTCCTGTGGCGAGGGCTGGTCAGGCGGGGCACCGGCCTGGGGCTCGGGTGCGATTGTCAGATCAATTTTCTCAATGTGGCCGTTGTTTTCGTCAGACATGATTTGCAGAATTTCTCGTCGGGGTGATGCTTACAGATCTTAGTTATTGTAATAAGCCGGGCAGGGCGGGCGAAACGCAGCCATTTCAAGAAGTGGTGGAAGTGAAGGCGCCAATGCGGCATAAACTTATGCAAAATTGAAAGTTATCGGCTGGAAGAGGGGCCATCTTTCGGAGCGATTTCACCGCAACTTTAATCTTTTTTGGAAAATTTCTGGAAGATTTGTCGTCCATTTTCATTATTTTCGACGTATTGATAGTAATGACGGAAGAAACCGGTCGCGAAGGATCGCGGTAACGAACGTAACCTAATGCCAAGCCTATACATAACACTTGTTCGTTGAGCACGCACCCTGAAGAGACAGCCGGGCAGGTCTGAGGGCAATGGAGGTCAGAAGGCCATGTCTTACTGGAAGTCGGAACCCGAATCCTGGTTGGATAGCGATTATTCCAAGAATCTTTTCGAGAACTTTTCGAGAGACATGAATCTCTTCAAAAGGCGTGATATATTAGTTTACAAGAACGATGCGGTAGTTGCGGGGCCAGTGGATTGGCATCCCGATTCAGAGCCTGATGTTTTTCCGGGTTCTGAGATTCGGGGAAATGAGCGTTTGCCTGGGATAGCAGTTTCCGGCGACTCGTTGTCGGAGACGCTCGACGCGATAGCAGAATCTGAATCTATCAAAAATTCTCGAAGTCGCGGAGAGAGAGGTTCCTTTCCCATGAGTTTCATTCAGCGGTTCCTGGAGCGGGTGCTGCGTCACAATACCCGGCGCATGCCCCGCACAAGCTTTGAAGATTTAAGCCAGGATGAGCTGGATGCCCATTTGCAGGTTGGTCGTTATGGCGACTTTGCACTGACAGACGCCATTCGGCCTTCATTCGACCTTGAGATTGTGCCCTGCGAAGGCTATCGGCGGGATGTCTATCGTGACCCCGAAACCGGTAACACCATGCCGGTGCTGGCTGCTTCGGTCTCAGCCGAAAAGCTCTTCGAAGTTTTCATGGAACTGCTTGCCCCACTTGGGGAAGAGATTGATGTGGTGATGGAGTCGAGCCACGAGAGTGAGCCCGGCACCCATGCCGACATGTATCGCGAACATATGGACAGTGTGATCTTCAAAAGCACTCTGTTCGACTACGAAGAACTGCTTTTGAATGATGGCTGCACGGGCTTGGCGGCATTGAACCCGAATGGTCCGATGGAAGTTCAGTTCGACGAGCACAAACTTCTTTTCGTCTATGCCAACGATCTTGACCCGTTTGAAGATATTCTTCAGGCCTGCGGGCTGAAGCGGGATGATTCACTTCGGTTCATTTCGGAAGCTGAGCACCTTCACTCAACGGACGATGTGTATCGGGAACAGTTTGAAGAACTGAAGTTCCGCCTTGGTATTGATAACGAGCATGAGCACCATTGATTGGGACTGATCCCATAATCAAAGCAAAATCAGAAAATTCAGGCGGATGATCAAACCCATTGGTCATTCGCCTTTCTGGTTTTATATAAAAGCCTTAAATCCTTGAAATATAAGTAATTGAGAGGTGGATCACAGTCATGCTACAAAAATCTGACCGATGGAAGCGCAGGGAAACTTTGGAACCATCGGGCCTGAGCTTGCGGGCACTGACACGTGATGAGCTTCGAGCACTTGACCAAAAGGCGGAAGATATTGGCTTATCAACACTTGTGCTTATGGAAAATGCAGGTCGGGGTGCGGCCAGGGTGCTGAATTGGGCGATGGGCGAGGCTGGCTTATTTTTGAATTCCGGCCAGCGGCCGAAAGTGCTGGTGGTGTGTGGCCCCGGCAATAATGGCGGTGATGGTGCAGTGCTGGCCCGGCACCTTGATGCTTCAGGTATGGCAAGTGTTGAATTGGCATGGATTTCAGCCAAAGCAGACTTGCGAGGCCTGGCGCCCACTCAGCAAAGGATTTTGTCACAAACGGGTGTTCACGAGATTTTTCTTGATTCGGCAGATGCACTTAAGCCCATGGTGGAAGAGGCTGACTGGGTTGTGGATGGGCTTTTTGGCACGGGGCTGACACGGGGAATATCGCCTGAAAGCCTGGCCGGACTGGCTATTGAAATCATCAATGGAAGTGGCCGGCCGATATTGGCCCTTGATATTCCATCGGGTCTTGATGCCGACAGTGGGCAGGCGATGGGATGCTGTATTCGTGCGACGATCACAGGTTCGTTTGTCGCGATGAAGGTCGGTTTTGAGATTCCTGAAGCAACTCAATGGACAGGTCGGTTGGAATTGATTGATATTGGCCTGCCGGCGAGGATTCTGGAAAAGTATGCGGTGAAATAAAAAACCCCGGCTGAGGCTGCCGGGGTTGTGAGAGACTGGGTGACGCAAGAGTATTTCAAATCAATACTTATTGCCTTTGAACAGTGGGCCGACGCCCTTCCAGGGCACCACCACGGTATCTTCGGGTTCACGATCGCCAGGGCGATAGTATCCGAGGTCATATTCCGCTTCCCAAGGTGGATCAGCCACCATACGCAGAGGCCAGGTAGCCGTTTGCAGTGCAAAGAGGCCGGCCGAGAAGAACGGTGTGGCAATCTGGTTACGAAGCTTGCTTTGGGTGGGGTCGTCGATCGGGTACGTCAGCTTTCGACCAGCCCGGCCCATTCGTTGTTCAATTGATATGCCGTAACGTTCAAGACTTGGGTCTTGGAAGTAGAGCGGGTAGTGAGCCACCGCCGAAGAGGCCCACATCTTTCGCCTGGGGTCGAATTGCCTTGGTTTGATGTTGTCAAACTGTTCAGGCAGAAGGATGGCGCGAATCGGCCGTGCTTCAGCCGGGCTGGGTGCCCGGGGCAATTCCAGGCGGACGAGTGGGTCGTCCATCGCGCTAATGCTGCCACCGCCTGGCAACATCCCACGATTATTAATCTGGGTGGTCGGGGCATCAAACGAACCGCCACCCAGTGGTGACAGGCCGGGTGTGGAACCACCTGGGCGTTCAACCTGTGCCCTGGCAATTTCTTCGATCTGGCGACGACGTTCGGGAGAAAGGCCTGAGAGCAGACGATTCGCCGATTTTTCGCCGTCGGTATCACCGGATGTGGCGGCTGCGGCAAGGCCGGCCGAGCCAGCAACTTCCTCAGCAGGAAGCGGAGGCAGTTCGCCAGTTGGCGGTGCCGAAACTTCAGGCCGGTTTTGAGCCACTTTTACCGGTTCTTCTTCCTTGACCTGGGTTGGCAAGGGAGGCGTATCAGCCGGTACAGTTGCCGGTGCTGCTTCGGTTTTTGGCAGTTCCGGCAGGGTCGGTGCCTCTTCCTTCACCGGGAGGGGCGGCATTGGTTCTTCCGCTGGCATGGCCACTGGTAAGGGTGGCATTGCTTCATCCGCAGGCTTGGCGACAGGCAATGGCGGCAGCGTTGGTTCGGCCGTTGCTTCTGTCTGAACCGGTTTGGAGGCCGGATTTTCATTGGCTGGCAATGGCGGCAGTTCCGATTTGGCAGCTTCAGCGACTTTGGCCTCTTCAGCAATTGGCGATTGGGGCTTGGCAGGTAGATCAGGCAGAGGCAAAGAGTCGTCATCGGGCAGTGGTGTCAGCACGGGCACACCATTGACCGTTTTTTCGCCCGATTTTGCAGGTAATGCAGCTTCCACCTGTTCGGTAGAGGTTGTGACCGCTTTATCGTCTGACTTTGACTGAGTCGATTGACCGGCTTTCAGCTCGGGCTCGTGTGTCACTCTGGCGGGCAGTTCCGGCAGAGCAGCCGGTGCCGCTAATGGTGATGTTTCTGCTTTTGGTAATTCGGGCAGAGCAGGAAGCTCGGTATCTGATGATTTTTCTGCATTCGGAAGTTCAGGTAACGCAACCGGTTCCGGTGAAGCGGCAGGTTCAGTCGCTTCTTTGACTGGTTTTTCAACCTCGACCGATGCTTTAACTTCTGTCGGCTGAGCGATTTCTTTCACCGGTTCGGGTTTGCTTTCAGACTCGTGCAAAGTCCTAGCGGTTGGCAATTCCGGCAGCTTGACCGGCATTTCGGCTAATTCAGCCGATTGTACCGGCTTGACTGGTTCTGCAGTCATGGCTGGCAGAGCTGGTTTTTCAGCGATTTTTGCTGGTGGCAAAGGTGGCTGATCGACCAACGCTGACCGTGAAGCCGGGGCCGGTGCTTCCTCGACCGGTGGCAGCGGAGGCACGGCAACCTCGGGTGCTTTCAGGTCATCGCCAGAAATAGCCGATTCAGGTTCTGCCAAAGGTTTTTGAGTGACTGGCTCAGCCGGTTTTTCCAGTTTGGCCGGAGACGCATCTTCCAGTGGAGGCAGGCCTTTGGGTTCGGTGGCTGAACTGACAGCCACAGGGCTTTCAGGCAGAGGGGCCGGGATGTCGTCCGTCGCCGCCGCTATTGGCTTGGCGGTTGGAATCACCAATTCAGCCGGTTTTTCGGCTGCAACGGTCACCGGGGACGGGTTTTCAATGGCTGATTCCTGAGCCGGAGTTGTCTCAACCAAGCTCTTCGGCTGCTGAACCGGAGGCACTAGGGTGTTCGATTGGCTGGCGGCGTCGTATCGCTTGCGTGCTGAATCGATTGTGCGAGAAGCGGCCAGCTCGGCGGCTGAAGGCAGCTTTCTGGAAAGTACATCAGGGTTGATCGGGTCGAGCTTGGCGACTTCCGATTCCTGCTTCCGCACTGCCGTAGTTTCTGCCGATTGCTCAACAGGAATTGTGGCGGAGGCGGCTGGCTCGGATGACGAAGTTTTCTGGACGGCAGAATCAGCCGAAGCCATCACCATCTGTGAATCGATGGGCGGTAACGTGGCACGTCGGCCCGCTATTGCGATGGAGCCTGACTGCGGCTTTCTTGAGCGGGCATAGCCAACCTGAGCGGTTGGCGAACGTAGCCCGTCCTGAGCAGCTTCGATTCCCTGACGCAGACTAATCACTTCCTGCGCATTGAGTTCAGCCGTACGTTTTTCGGCCTCGCGAAGATAGGCAAGGGCTTTTTCGTACTGTTGATACTTGATGTAATCCAGACCGTTGCGCAGAACGGTGCGAGCACTTCGGCTACGAAGCATCGCGGCTTCAGCCGGATCCATGGCCGGCGCCGATTTGGCTTTTGCAGCGGTTTTTCCGCTGGCGCTGGCCGGGTTGCCGGGTGGGTTTGCGGGACTCTGGTTTGTACCTGGTTCCAGCCCGCGATACGTCTGTGCGTCGATCCCGGGCATCGAGGCCGCAAGGCCCATTGCGGCCATCACGGCCGACCTTGTCCATCTAGGGTAACGCAAGCTCCGCCTCCTTGCCGATCTCGCCTGGCAACTAAATCAGTCGGGACTGGTGAGAACTTCCCTGACTCCAATTCCACCACCAGATTTTGCTGGTATGGATTCGATAGGGAAGGTGATCAAACCAGAATTCCCAGCCGGGGGAATTGTTGGCCGTCCGTATTCCACTTGTATTATTGCCGGCTACAGGATACCCAGATTCCCTTCCGAGTATTGGCCCCATAACCCTCAGGGGAACCGTTCGAAAACCAGCCTTCTCTCCGAAGAATATTCTTCTTTAGAATATTTCGGCAAAAAAGTTGGATGAATCCGAACAATTCCGCACTTTTGGAAAATTTTGCCAAGAATGCAATTTTTGGCAATATCAATTTTAAAGAATATCCATCGAGAAGTGATCTACGCAGAACTATGGCTGATCTCAATCGACATCATCGCCACCAATTTGCTTGAGAGACTGGTGACGGATGATCACGCCTTCTTTCATATAGACTGTCTCGACAGCGATATCTAAAGCGTGTTCGGCCACTCGCTTGAAATTGCGAGCAATATTGATGATGCGAAGGGAGGAATCAAAATTTTCGATATTGTCTCGAATGGCCTGTTTCATGTCTCGACGAACACTGGAACGGAGGCGGTTGATTCTTGCAAACCGTGCACCGTCAAGCAGCTTGCGGGCCTGGGCGGAATCGCCGTCTGTCAGGGTATTCAGGCTTTCTGTCAGTATTTCAATCGATGCTTCGGCCAGATTGAGAAAATCCTGGCTGAGTCTGACACCCGTATTGGCTTCGTTAAATTTTCGAGATCTGATCGCAATGTGGCTTGAGAGGTCAGACAGCCGTTCCAGCAGGCTGTTTAGTTTAAGCACGGCTGCAACTCGGCGAAGGTCGCTGGCCACTGGCTGATGCCTGGCCAGAATCGTCAGGCATTTTTCTTCGATACTGATTTCCCAGCGATCAATCATTTTTTCGTTGTTGATGATGTCGTTAGCCAGATCTGACTTATTCCTGACCAAGACATCAATCGACTGGTTCAGCGAATCTTCAACAATGGCTGCCACACGAAGAAGGTCTGTCCAGAGTTTTTCCATGTCTCTGAAAAACGGCTGGTTTACCGTGCTTCTTCTGACTGATTCAAGATTGTCTGTTAGCTCAAACGTCGTTTCTGGCTGCAGCGACATCTGTGAAATAACCTCTTGCTTGGATCCATCCGACTGTCTTCGGTTCACATCAACTGATAATCATTCAGATTAGTGAAGCCGATTAGTATGTCTATTTCGAATGCAACCGCATTCCATCCTGTACGGTTTAATAGCATCCAAATTTTGACTGAATCTGATTCTCCTACGGAATTAAACGACATAAAACGTGAATTGGCAAGTTATTCCAGCAATATTTTAAAAGATTTCATAAAAACTTCATGGAGTAAACCAAAATTAGTTATCAGAGCCTCTTTTGAGAGGTTTCTGATAAGTTCTAGAAGCGTTCATGTCTATGATTTTTGATCGTTCAGCTTCTCATCGCACGAAACCGGCGGATCAGGGCGTTGGTAGAACTGTCGTGGCCAAGTGCCGGTTCCGAAGCGGATTCCAGCTCGGGCACAATCCGGTTTGCCAGTACTTTGCCCAGTTCTACACCCCACTGATCAAATGAATTTACATTCCAGATGACCCCCTGCACAAAAACCTTGTGCTCGTAGAGTGCGATTAGTGAGCCAAGGGTCGCAGGTGTCAGTTTTTCCAGAAGGATGGTGTTGGTTGGGCGATTGCCGGGGAATGTCCGGTGCGAAATGAGTTCCGGGCAACAACCCTCAGACTCAAGTTCGCCAGGTGTTTTGCCGAATGCCAGAGCTTCAGTCTGTGCAAAGAAGTTTGACATGAGAAGGTCGTGATGCCGACCCAACGGGTTCAGGCTGCGGGCAAAGCCGATAAAGTCGCAGGGGATCAGCTTCGTGCCCTGATGAATCAGTTGATAAAACGCGTGCTGGCCATTAGTGCCGGGCTGGCCCCAAACCACAGGCCCCGTTTGATAATCAACCGGATCGCCTTGCCTGGTCACACGCTTGCCGTTGGATTCCATATCCAATTGCTGCAAATAGGCCGGGAAGAGGTTTAGATATTGATCGTAAGGCAAAATCGCTATACTTTCGGCCCCGAAGAAATTGTTGTACCAGATACCGATCAGGCCAAGCAGTACCGGCAGATTTTCAGACCATGGGGCTGAGCGAAAATGGTCGTCCATAGCCCGGAAACCTGCCAGAAATTCGTGAAACGCGTCGGCGCCGATAGAGATCATGAGCGACAAACCAATCGCGGAATCAACCGAATAGCGGCCACCTACCCAGTCCCAGAAACCAAACATGTTTGCAGTGTCGATACCGAATTTGGAAACTTCAGCCGCATTTGTACTTACAGCAACAAAGTGATGGGCTACGGCCGTCTCGCCCAGGGCCGCGACGAGCCACTGCCGTGCCGTGCCGGCATTGGCCATCGTTTCCTGCGTGGTGAATGTTTTTGAAGCAACTATAAATAGTGTCTCGGCAGGGTCAAGGTCGCGAAGGGCTTCGGCCATGTCGGTGCCGTCAACATTCGAAACGAAATGCATACGAATGGAGCGGTCGGTGTAATGCTTGAGGGCATCAGCACATAAGTGTGGGCCGAGGTCAGAGCCCCCAATCCCGATATTCACCACTTCGCGAATCTTTTTGCCGCTGGCACCTCGCCAGTCGCCGGAACGCACCCTGCCTGAAAAATCTGCCATTCGCCCAAGCACAGCCTGAACTTCAGGCACGACATTGGCCCCATCGGCCATAACCGTTGAACCAGCTGCAGCACGCAGAGCCGTGTGCAACACCGAGCGATTTTCGGTGAGATTAATCTTTTCGCCGCTGAACATCGCGTCAATTTTTTGACGTAAGTCAGCGGCATCAGCAAGTGTAGCAAGTAGTTCAATCGTTTTGGCATTCAGGCGATTTTTGGAATAGTCAAGAAAAACGCCTGCACCTTCTGCGACCATGCGAGTGCCGCGGGCAGGATCTGCCGAAAAAAGGTCGCGAAGGTGAAGCGGGGCAAGTTCCTGATAATGTGCTTTAAGTGCATGCCAGGCTGGCTGATCTGTCAGTTTCATCGGTGTGGGCTCGCGTTGCTGTCAGGTGGAACTTGTTCGTTAGCCGAATTAATCAGATGCTTTTGCAGCGGCTTTCTTTTTGGTTGTCGCCTTCTTTTTTGCAGCGGCTTTCTTCGTGGCGGCATTCTCTTCGTAGTTCTGCCACCATTTTGGGCCTTCAGCCTCGATTTCTGTATTCAGCGAAACGAGTGCCTTTTTCATCTCCTGAAATTTTTCGGGATTCTTTTCCCGCAAGTCGGTTGATTCAGTGGGGTCGTCTTTCAGGTTGTAAAGTTCCATTCGCGAAAGGTTTTCGGTTGATACGATCTTCCACTCGCCAATTCGCATGGCGGTTTTGATTTCGCTGCGGGCGATCGGGCATCGCCAGTAGAGAGGACGCTGGCGGGAAATAGCTTCACCTTTTTCCAGCAGTCCGATCAGGCTGCCGCCATCGATGACACGATCAGACGGTACTTTCACCCCAGTCAGCTCGCAGGTAGTCACAAAAAGATCCGAGCCGATCACCGGAGTGTCGCTGGTGGTTCCAGGTTTGACATGCCCCGGCCAGCGGATGATGCCTGGCACGCGAATTCCACCTTCATAGACATCGCGCTTGCGGCCACGCAGGCCACCCGTCGAGCCCCTGGTGCGACCGTTATCGCCGTTGCCTTCGGGGCCGTTATCGGCCGTAAATGCAATAAATGTATTTTCTTGCAGCTTCAGTTCATCGACTGCGGCCATGAGCTTTCCGAAGGCATGGTCCATCTGGGTGACATTGCCATGATGTTGGCGGATATCAGGATTTTCAATCTGGCTGTAAGGGGCCTGAAATTGCGGGTCGCTTTCAATGGGCAGGTGTGGCTCGTGTGTCCAGACGCAAATAAAGAACGGCTTTTTGGGGTCGCGAACGGTTTTCAGCCACTTAATCGCTTCATCGACGACAATCGGCGCCGAAAAGCCTTCCAGCGGGCCGACTTCCTGGGCGTTTCGAACGAAATTGACTGGATTCTTGTGGCTAGGGGCGGCGTTGTTCTGCGTGCTGAACCAGTAATTAAATCCGTGTTCGGGTGGCTGTGGATGCTCAGGCTTGTTGAAAAACCCGTTCAAATGCCATTTGCCGAAGTGGCCTGTGTCATAACCCTTTTCCTTCAATAATTTTGCGGAAGTGATTTCAGAGGTTCGCAGATAAGGCAGGCGATTTTCAGGAATCCATGTAAAAACGCCATTTCTGTAGGGTGTTCGGCCGGTAAGGATCGCTGAACGACTGGGCGAACAAACGGCGCTGGCAGAATAGCATTGTGTGAGTTTCAGGCCCTGTGTCGCGAATTTGTCGAGATTCGGTGTTTTGATAATCGTATTGCCATAACAGGCAAGGTCGCCAAAGCCCAGATCATCTGCCAGAAAAATGATGACGTTTGGTGATGATTCGGTGGCCTTCTGGCTTTCCGCATGACCAGACCGTGGTGATCCCGTTAAGCTAAGTGATGCTATTGCAATGAACAACAGCCTTGGAATATTGGTTCTGATCATATTGCAAAGCCTTTCGGTGTAGAAAGATAGTGCAGAGAGGCGAGTTTAGGGTGCCTTTACGCCGGAATCGGCTTGCGTGTGTTAGCATAAAGACTAACGATCAGGCCAGGCTCTGGCCAGTGGTTTCATTCCTGGGGCTTTGATTGCTATTTTGTATCTGGAAATAGACGGATTAAATCTCGGGCGAGCAGATTCCTTGAGCAATTCATCAAAGCATATCGCGGCTTATGTCACCAACCACGGTTATGGTCATGTGAACCGCATGGTCGCCGTATTGAATGAAACTGAGCCTGATTTCAGGGTCACAATTCGTTGTGATGCAGAGCTTTGGCCAGCATTTCAAGAGCGTCTCCGGCGTGAAGTCAAGTTTGGTCATTTTCCCTGCGACCTTGGAATCCTGAGCCCGCCAGGCCAAAACAGCCGAACAGACTGGCCTGGCACCTTTGAGAGACTTCAGAGACGATTTTGTGAGATCAAAGCCGCTTCCGATGCTGAGATAGAGTGGCTCAGAAGTTCATCTGCTGGAGTGGTTTATGCAGATGCATCGCTGATTCCGCTGAAGCTTGCCCGACAAGCGGGATTGCCCGCATTTCTCGGCGCAAACTTCACATGGAATGAAATTTACAGCGATTTACTGAGTTCTCCTGAAGCATTGTGTTTCAGCCCAAATCAGATCGCTCATTATCAACAAATCATCAATGAGATGGCTAACTCAAGCGCAGACGCCACTTTGCTGAAACAATGGCCTTATACTGAAATGAGCGGTATTGGCCGGTCTTTCATCAATATGGGAATGGTTGTTAATGTTGGAAAAGATGTCAGAAATGAGTTGACCAGTGAACTTGGCCTGAACCGGAATTGCCGAATTGTTTATTTCTATGTCGGTCGTTATGGTGTCGAAGACCTTGACTGGAAGAGACTTAACGAACTTCCTGAAAATGTGGTCATTGTGGGTTTTCATCCGCCCGGGGTTTCGTTGCCGGGTCGATTTTTTACGGTCAGTCCTGATCGGTTCAGCGGAGCAGACCTGCTTAAAAGTGTTGATGCGGCAGTGGTTAAGGCTGGCTATGGGGCCGTGGTTGAGGCCATGTCAGTCGGCACGCCCGTAATCTATCCGCCAAGACCTGGATTCGTTGAATTTCCGGCGCTGGATGCTGCACTGAGAAGCTGGGATGGTGGATATCCCGTTACGGAAGAAGCATTTCAGTCGCTTGCGATAGAGTCTGAAATCAGGCAGGCCGTGAAGAAAAAAGTCGAACCACCACCTGCGGCTTTAGATGGGGCCAGACGGGTGGCACACATTCTTGAGCAAGCCTGTAGCCGCCCGCCTGAATCAGCATAATCGATACACACGACACAACCGAAGTTAAACTGGGCAATCTTTTCGGAGAAGTCGGTATAACTGGCAGCATTGGTTGTTTTTCATGATTTTGGCAGGATAGGGAAGTGGGGCTTGCTGCCGATGGTAATGTCTGGAATGGGAGTGTGCGTCTGAAATGTGGCAGCGATGCCCTTGTCAGGCGGCTCCGGGGGGAGTCGGGCCTGAAAATGGTTCAGACGAACTGCCCAGACCGAATCGGCGGAGGGGGCCGCGTCACATCGCACGGAAGTGGTGCGGATGCATTGGAGCCCGGAATTATCGCCTGCCTGAACTCAGGCCAAGCGGTTATTTCTGGTTGTGATGCAGAACGATGTGCGAGTCCGTCATGGAGGACTCTCGAAAGTGACCTTGTCAAACAGCGATCAACCTTGCGAAACGAACATCGGGTGCGTCTCACGACGCCAATGCTTCCTGATGTCGAGCGCACTTCTCATATTCGCGGTTTTGGCTCCGGCAGTTGCTTCGGCCGCAAGTCCGTCGCGACGTACGGCGGTAGTCGATGCCGTGGCCCGGATTCAGCCGGCTGTTGTTTCGATTGCCAGTGAAAAGCTGGCAGCATCGAACACCCGCTGGCCCTTCTCGCCAGACGAGGCTAATAAAAGTCGCGTGAGTGGCATGGGTACCGGCGTGATGATTGACAGTCGCGGATTCATCATAACCAATTTTCATGTGGTTGACAGGGTTGAAGGTATCGAAGTGCGTCTGCATGACGGCACGGCATTGCCCGCCAGAGTAATTCAGGCTGATCCGAATATGGATCTTGCAATTCTCAAAGTTGAATCGCCCAAGCCTCTGACTGAGGCTTCCGTGGGTACTTCTTCGGATCTGATGATTGGCGAAGACGTAATTACGATTGGCAATGCTTTTGGCTACGAAAATACGGTCTCTGTTGGCATTATCAGCCAGCTCGGCCGCAATGTGACTCTTTCTGATGATCAGGTTTATCGAAACCTGATTCAGACGGATGCCTGTATTAACCCAGGCAATTCAGGCGGACCTTTGATCAATATCAAGGGCGAACTCATCGGAATTAATGTGGCGGTTCGGGCAGGGGCGCAGGGTATTGGATTTGCCCTTCCGATTGACGATGTAGTTCGCTCGGCTTCAGAAATGATGTCAACCCGGCGTCTGGCGGCCACCTGGCATGGTTTGGCCACCGAAACGAAAGTGAATAACGATCAGATTCAGCTTGTTGTTAACCAGGTGCAGTCAACCAGCCCGGGTGAGAAGGCGGGAATTCAGCCTGGCGACGTGATTTTGAAAGTGGGTCCTCTTTCGACGAGGAACCCGCTCGATCTTGAGCGTGCTTTGCTGGCCTCACGTGGCGACAACCCTGTGCCTGTGGTTGTTAAACGTAATGGTCGCGAAGAAAAGCTGACCCTCGCAGTTCGGTCTTTGTCAAAGGCTCAGCCTGATCCCGGTGACCAGGTGTGGTGGCTGCTTGGTGTGAAGACTCGCCCTGTGAGTTCGGCCACGGTGGCTCCGGTCAGTCGCGAACTGAAAGGTGGCCTTTATGTTTCGGAAGTTCTTCCCGGCAGTTCAGCCGATCGGGCTTCGATCCTTCCGGGTGATATTCTGATTGGTCTTTCGGTGGGCAATCACCACTGGGAGACGATTCTGCCTGACAACATCCTGCACATTCTGAGACAGCCGGAAGTAGCTGACTCACAGCAGATCACTTATTTCATAGTGAGGTCGAACGGGCTTTACCAAGGCCAGATCAATGTTGCCACGGCCGGTGAGAAATCAACGGTCAGGCGATGAGAAGAAGTGGAAATAAGCTGGTCAGGGCTGAAGGATTTTCAGAACTGGCCGGCTGAAAGTGATTGATGAGCGGTCGAGAT
>JBJTRR010000491.1:0-1117 GCA_046076185.1 bacterium
GTGCAGCGATTGACGGCACAGCAAGCTTCAAAGGCCTTATTGACGACTTCAGAATCTCGACCCGGGCCCTGAGCCCATCAGAAATCAAAGCCGACTATCAAAACGCCTTCGCGATGAATTCCTTCGCGATCACCCTGCCACAAGCTGTATTCAAGACCGGCGACTACTTCACGCCACAACTCACAGCGACTCTTGACGACAGTACAACCCGCGACATTTCCTCTCTGGCTGAGTGGAGCATTTCCGACACCACCGTCGCCACCATCGACGCCAATCGTCAGATACAACTTCTCAAGCCCGGCCCGGTCAGCATTCAGGCCCGAATTGGCTCGAACACAATAACCAAACCCATCACCGTGGCCGACGGCAGCCGACCCACAGCCCGAATCACCAGCGCATCGCTGCCCACCACGCCCGGCTCGGGCACATTTCAATTCACTGTCGAATATTCTGACCCCCAGAAAGTTCTCAGGCAATACCTCGGCAAAGGCGATGTTTACGTCAGCGGCCCCCAGGAGTTTCATGCGCATGCGACTTTTGTCAGCGCCTCACCCAATACCGATTCGGCAACCATCTCGGCCACCTACAGCGTAACACCGCCCGGCGGAATCTGGACACCCGCCATGAACGGGCTTTATCAAATCCAGCTCAAGGACTGGCAGGTCTCCGACTCAAGTCTGAACTTTGCCCGCGAATTGAATCTCGGCTCGCTCGAACTCAATGTCTCGCCCCAGACAGACCTTGAAGTCATGGCCACTCCGCCAGCCACTGCAACCAGTGGCAGTGCCTTCGACTTCTCATGGCGTGTTAAAAATAACGGCCCTGGCATATCCCAAAATACAAAACTCACAATACCACTTCCCGCCGCAATTGCATTCACCAGCAGTGGCACCCGCAAGTGGAGCACCTGGCTGTGGTGGTGCTGGTGCCGCACCAGCGCCTCAACCTCGGCCCAGCCAGGCTGCCCCAGCAGCTGCAGGCGTTCGTTGATGGCGTGATCTGGCGCAGCCTCGAGGAGCTGGGCCAGCAGACCGATCTCGATCCACTTCTGGCTCTCCTCACGCTGCCAGTGCAGCCAGAAGCACAGCTCAAGCGCAGCATCCAGCAGATCCTGGTG
>JBJTRR010000492.1:0-4260 GCA_046076185.1 bacterium
CGTGGCATCAGAAATCACCTTACTGGAACAGTCGCTGGCCAGCTTCAAGACCCGAATGGGTGATTATCCGCCGAGTTTCTTCGTGATTGATGAGTCGGGCGGATACATGAACAACACCCAAGTTGTTAATGCCGTCGCCACTTACTTTAAGAACAATGCGGGCATGACCAACCAGACGGCGATTGCCACGCAGACACAGAAGGCCATTGAGCGTTCGCAAAGGCTGGCCCGCAAGCTTTTTAACAGGGCGGCGCCGCAGCAGGATGTCAATGGCGACGGGGCTTTTACGTCTTACTGGATTCTGGAAGGCGACGAGTGCCTGGTCTTTTTCCTTGGTGGCATACCGAGAACGTATAACGACCCCAACAGCGGCATTTCCTATGAATTGACGGGCTTCTGCAAAAGGCCTGATGCCCCGCTTTATGGCCGCAACGAAAGCAATAAGGCGACTCTGAATCGCGACACGCCATTCTTTGAATTCAAGGCCGACAGGCTTGTGGATTTCGACAATGACGGCTTTCCCAGCTATATCGATTCGCTGGGAACCGAAGAAGAGTCACGGCCTTATGTTTACTTTAGCGCCTATGGCTCGAATGCTTATGACCCGCAGGACTGCAATTTCAATCCTCAGGTCAGCTACACGCCATCACTGGGCGGAACGGCCGATGAAACTTCCATGCCATCCCAGCCCTATGCCCGCGTGTTTGGTGGAACGGCTCTAGTCTCCATGTCGCCCAACCCCTACACCACTGGCCCGGCCTT
Organism: bacterium; assembly: GCA_046076185.1. Lineage (GTDB taxonomy): Bacteria > Planctomycetota > Planctomycetia > Isosphaerales > Isosphaeraceae > QWQI01. The sequence continues at coordinate 763 of JBJTRR010000492.1, forward strand.
TCCAATTGGCCGTTCGCCTGCCTGGCAGAAGCCACAGAGCTATCAGATCATTTCAGCGGGTGCCGACAGAAAATATGGCTTTGGCGGCCAGTTCGCCGGCAAGTCGAAGACAGAGCCCCTCCCCTTGCCTGACACTGATGTTCAGGCCACCGGGCGCATCAATCCGCAGAGTCCGAACGCACGGGATGTGGAATCGGACAATATCACCAATTTCTCGCAGGGTCGCCTGAACTGACGTCGAAACAGACACGTTTCCAAGGAGCGGCCGGAGATGATTCGCAAATATCTGGATAATCCGCCACGCCTGAGCCGTCGAAGGTCTGCGCCGGCCTTCACGCTGATCGAGCTGCTGGTCGTGATCACCATCATCAGCATTCTGGTCAGTGTCATTCTGCTGGCCAGCTACGATGGTATTCGCTCAGCCAATCTCAAGGCGACGCAGGCCCTGGTCCTGAAGCTGGACCTTGCCGTGAAGGAACGCATTCAAGCCCTGCTCGATGACGACGTGAAGCCGAACGCCACACACATCTGGCTGGCCACACCGGCCGCCAACAAGCCCCCGAATGTGCCTTCTTTCAGCTATGGTGCCATGCGTGGCCTTTCGCCAGGCCGGGCCGGCAATGCCCGGGCCCACGCCATCGCCCTGACCGACCACCTTCGTGCCGAGATGCCTGATGTCTTTGTGATCAACGGTATGGATGTCGCCGGTTTTTATCCCATCAACTTCGGTGGCATTTCGCAGGCGAAACTCGGCTCGGCAGCTGCCATGGCACCGAATCAGGCGGTTGCACCTTACACCTTGCCGATCGGTACAGCGATGGCCTTCGACGGTTCGAGCAGCTTTGGCAGCTACTTCCCGCCCCTTCCCGGCCAGCCGACGAACGTCGCGAACAAGTCCTATAACGACGCCTATAACTTCTCGGGTACAGGCGTTTTTGGTGCCAGCTACACAGCCGCTGCCGGCATCTACAAACAGCTTGGCTATGGCCCGGCCGGTTACGATGGCGTTGATAACAACGGCAACGGCCTGGTTGACGAAAAAGCCGAAGGTGCCCCTTATGTTTGGGATGGCGACGGGGCCGACAATGACGGCAATGGCTCCGTCGATGAACAGGGTGAAGGTTCAAACTACATCGCCCAGCTTCTTCAGAACCACACTCACAAGACAGCACGCAGCGAAATGCTTTATGCCCTGCTGGTGGAAGGTCAGGGCCCGCTGGGTGCCGCCTTCAGCCGCGACGAATTCACAGATCGCGAGATTCAGGACACTGACGGCGACGGCCTTCTTGAATTTGTCGATGCCTATGGCGAACCCCTGCAGTTTTACCGCTGGCCCATGTGGTACACATCCGATAACCAGCGTGGCTGGTCGGAATACCCCACTGACCCCTGGGTTCAGCGCGACCGTAACACCATTGACCCTTCCAATTCGCTGGTCTCGCTTGACTGGTGGAACGACAACACCGGCAATGGTGGCGACAAACTTGGCCTGAGCCGAAGCCTTGAAGTGCAGGTTTTTGAGTATTTCTTCCACCCACTGACGGAAGCCTGCAACTTTTCGGCGAATTCAAGCTATTGGGATCGCACCGGTGCATTTCGCCGCAGGGCCTTCCGCTACACACCACTGGTCATCTCGGGCGGGCCTGACCTGCGAGTCGGTATTCGCACTTATGGCGACATCACCGAGCAGATCACCTATCCCGAATTTCTCCGCGACTATGAAAACCTGGCGGTGAAGTTTGACTACTATGCCTTCTCGTACAACGACTTGCGTTACTCGGCCAACACCATCACGGGAATTCCTTCAGGCATGCCGCTTGGCGATGACCTGCTCTCGTCGGCCGAAGACGACATTTCAAGCCACGGCATGTCGCAGGGCCTGGGCGGAGGTGCCAAATGAGAATTCATGACAAATCTCGGAAGCACGCCGGTTTTACTCTGGTCGAGCTGCTTGTGGTGCTCTTCATTGTTGGCCTGATCTCGGCAGCCACTCTGCCCGTGATTATCCCCACACTGAATCAGCGTCAGGTGCAGGAAGGCAGCCGGATTCTGCAGCAGGCGATATTAAACGCCCGCTTTGCCGCCATGAGCACAGGCCGCCCGGCGGGCGTTCGGCTTTTGCCCGACCCGGTCTTCAGCGGCCCCGACGGCACTGATCCGCTGCGGCCTCTGGCCTATAACCGCATGATTCAGCTTGAGCCTGCACCAGATTATTCCGACGGCATGCTCAGGGTCTCATCACAGGGTGCCAGCGCCCAGGAAATAGCAGCTTTTTTCATTTACTGTGCCCAGAACAATCTTTTCTGGAAAGACATGCTGATCGGCCAACCGCCGAACGCCTCGCGCGTAATGCATCCTCCCAACGGTGTTCCGCTGGGCAATCAGGACGTCTTCCTGACCATGCTCTTCCCGGCCATGGGTGCCAACCCGCCGATCTATAAGGACCCACGCATTGTACTTCGACAGTACAAGGCGATCACCGCCACCGAACCGACAAGCTGGTCGTGGAACATTCGAGCCGGCGACCGGATTTCCGTTGGCGTGCAGAACAAGATTCAATATGTCATCGCCGGGCCAACCGCTCCGTTTACTCCACCATCCGGTTACAACAAGCTCGATTACAACCCCGAGAGGTTTGTGAATCTGGGCCAGCCGGCCACGATGGTAAGCAATTTTCAGCTCCCGATGACAGCCCAGCTGCCACTGTTCCCGCTGATCTACAACAGTGAGATTCTCTATGTGGTGGGCGAAGGAAACCGCATGTTTGACGGAGTTGACAACAACACCGATGGTGTACCCGACCCGGCCTTTGACGGAATTGATAATGACCAGCCTGGAACTCCAGGATACGGCTTTATTGACGACCCGGGCGAAGTCTTTTTCGCCATGATGGGCACAACAGTGATCGACCCGGTGCGAGATGTGGTGGCACCTCTGGTGTTGGCCAACAGTTCGGCCGCGACAATTCTGACAGCCCTGCGAACAACATACGAATGGGATCCGGTCACGATCGGCAACGGCGTTCCCGACCCCAAAACCGGTGCCTCGATTCCGCAGGAATACACCATTCGTCGCCGGATGGTGCCCTCGCCCAATGCCGCCGAAGTCGGCCTGCCGGCCGATGTGGTGATCGACGCGACAACGGCACTGAGTTATGTGCCAGGTTACACGGTCAATAACGGTCTGGCCCTGAATCCGCCAAATATCAACTTTGCCCGGTTCCCGACAGGCGACACCCGGGCCAGCTATATGTTTGACGCTGAACGCAGCCGTCTGCCGATTGATATTCAGACACGCTATGTCGATATCATCTTCCAGCCCGACGGGCAGATTGTGACCAGCGCGGCCACGTCGCAGAACAATATTCCGTTCCAGGTGCCGTTTTACCATCTCTGGATCTGCGACCGGGCCGATGTCTTCCCGCCCACTGACCCCGGCAACGGCAAGACGGCTGACCAGTTCTTGCCACGCCTGCCCCTGCCTGAAGGTGTACCGTTG
>JBJTRR010000493.1:0-2016 GCA_046076185.1 bacterium
ATTGCCTGCTCAAAACCGACTTGAAACAAGTAAGCCGTGAAGCATGAAGCAGTTGTGAGATCATCACCATGAACAAAACCATCCATGCTGTTTTTGAAAACGGAATTTTTCGCCCTGTTGAACCAGTCGATCTGCCAGAAAAGGTGGAAGTTGAATTTGAGCCCCGTGTGATTGTGAAGAATGAACACTGGCCAGTAGGTTATTTTCAGAAAACGGCAGGTGTTTTTGCATCTGAGTTATTTCATCGGCCTGATCAGGGTGCATTGCCAGATCGGGGCGATTGGTGAGCCGGTATTTGCTCGATACCAATGCATGGATCAATTATCTCAAAGACCCGGATAGCCGGATTCGATCAAAACTTGCCAGTTTTTCACCGCAAGAGATAGTGACTTGCTCGATTGTTCTCTCGGAGCTATTGCATGGTGCTGAAAAGTACGGGAACCGGATCCAGCGAGTGAGCCTGGTGAAAATGCTGCTTGATCCTTTTACATGTTTTCCGTTTGACGACGTTGATGCCAGCTATTATGCCGCAATCAGGCACGACCTTGAACTAAAAGGACAGGTCATAGGCCCTTTCGACCTGCAAATTGCAGCGATCTGTCTTCGTCATGGATTTATTCTGGTAACGGGTAATCTATCGGAATTCTCTCGGATCCCTGGCTTAACTTTGGAAGACTGGTCATAGTTAGTCTCTTGAAACAAACAATCGTCAGGCACATCAACAGGGCTGCTTGATTCTCGTTCGTTGAGCAATACGACAAGTTCCGGTATATCTTGAAAAAGGGGAATCAAACGGCCCTGAGACAAATGATTCTCAAGATTGACATCTCCTTCGACTTCAGCAGGACCAATTTTTTTCTCAAAGAAGGTCTGGCTGCTCTGGCAGATCTTGCCCTGACGACAAAAGACAAGTCAAATCTTATTGAATTATTGGCAAAAAATGCAGAAGGCAAGCTCTCATCAGCCGAAATGGTTGTGCTTGATACCCTTCTCATAGAGTATGTTCCTGCCGATTGATCAAGTGTTCAAGATAATTTGAAATCCGCTTTTTGCCTCAGTGTAATTGTGATGATCCATTGATTCGCTGCCTAACTGACCTGTCATTCATTTTTATCACACAAGTCCTTAGAAAATAAGAGAATCATCGCAGCCCCCCAGATAATTCACAGTTCTGCCATTGACAAACCACCCTTTGCGGTTTTGTAATGGAATTATCTATGTTCAGACATCTGTTCCAGTCACTCCTGATCCTGACTCTTATGCTCTCAGGCATGGGCGAATCGCTTCATGCCCTGAGTTTTTTTGATCATCACCCGCAAGAAAACTGCGGGGTGGTCGCTGAGCATTTTGATTCACCTGATCAATCTGGAGACAACGACTGCCCCATTTGTCACCTCAACTCGACAACGCGTTTACTCAATACCAACCTCCGCATAACCTTTTTTGAAACAGTCAGGAACTTTTCGACACCCATCGAAACACAAATTGCGGCGATCTCAATTTTTAGATTATGGATGTCTCGGGCACCGCCTGCCTGCTGATTTCGGCGTTTTCTTTACATTCCACCGATATTCCATGCGAAAAGTGCCCTTTCGTGCACCTCGATGTGAATTCTCAGGCATAAATAAGCCTTTCAGGTTCTTTCGATGTCATCCATTCGTCCAAAAGCCACCAGGGCGTGGCATCTGGTGCAAATTATGGCTTACATTCGCCAGATCTGCACCACCGATCATCAATTCCAGTCGATGCGCTTGCTTAACTTGATCGATTCTCGATTCAAGCGATTTATGGCATGGTTACGACGCCCATTGTCAATCATGATTATCTCCACCGTGATCTCGCTGATCTGCGGCTTGCTGATTAACGAACGGGCTGTTCTGGTGGCCTTTTTTCTGGGCATCATGATTCGCCTTGGCTGCTTGATTCCCTGCCGGTTTGTTAATTCTGTCGATGTTGCTCTCATGGCGATTGATGACCGGATTATCGAAGGCCAGTCAACACATATTACAATTGTCG
>JBJTRR010000494.1:0-8120 GCA_046076185.1 bacterium
GTTTCCCGCGGGATTCCCAGCTTGAACCCTTTGCGACTTGAACGGTCTTTGGTAGAGTATCTCCTCGCTTTAAGGGGAATTCACCCCTCTTATAGGTAACTCGGAAAACGCCTGGCTTTTGAGGGCGTAGCTCAGTCGGTAGAGCATCGGACTTTAAGATTCGGTGAAGACCGGTAATGAGAGCTCCTTCCGGGAATAATACAACCGGGATGGATGAATGCTGCGAATTGCTGGAAAGCCCTGAGAGCCCCTGACGCCACAGCGGTGGTTGGTAACAACGGACGCGATGGCTTGAAAAGTTGGGGGATTGGGTGATCAGCAGGCGTGGTTCCGCTGGTTTCGGTGGAATCGGCTTCAGAGACTAAGCGCGGCACACCTGAAATGGTGATGATATAGTCCAGACCATCAACCCGGAGTCAATTCCGGGGCCAGTGAAAGCTGGTGAGGCAGGTTAATCCGTGGGTCGAGGGTTCAAGTCCCTCCCCGATCATTTTCAGGGAAGGCTCGGGCGACCGGGCCTTTTCTTTTCAACGGCTCTTGAAAAACTATTGCTTCTGCGATATTTTCACGATCCATTGAATAACGAAACCAAGTCACACTGACCGAATTCGGGAAACAGATATGAAAGTCAAGACTCGCCATCGCAAAAGCTCCTCCTGGCGTAGAAAAGCTGCCAGCAGCCCCATTGCCAAGTGCCGCAACGCCAAACGCAAGGGCCGTAACCCCGGCAAGATGAAGCACCTAGGCGGCAAGGGTCTTTGATTTAAGACTCTATGTGATATCAACCTAAAAATCGGGCGGAAGCCCTGTTTTTATATTTTTTGGATACGTTTGACTGATTTTTGACAATATTTTTTGCGTAAATTGCGAATAATGTCTGGACGACTTCTGCCCCAGTTCCTAATCTATTAATAGATATTTTGCACACGGCTGATAGTTCAAGCGTTGGGGTGATCGTTGTCGCAGGAAGGCGTTTCTCAAAGCTCTGATCGACCGCTGATGGATTTGATCCGGCGCCATGGGCCAATCTCGGTAGAAGATCTGGCCGAAATGCTTGCCGTGACACCCACTGCGATTCGTGTCAGGCTCAGCCGCCTGGTAGAAAGTGGCCTGGTTGAGCGGGTGCAGGAATCAGTCGGACGCGGGCGACCGAAGTTTTTTTATCGTGCCAGCACGCTGGCTCAGAAAAAGCTTGGTCAGAATTATGCCGACCTGGCTCTGGTGCTCTGGGATGAAGTGATGCGAACGGTGGACGATTCACGCATTCGCCGCGAACTGTTTACACGAATCACCGACCGGCTGGCTGAATCATATAGTGCCCAGATGCGTGGCGAAGAGTGGTCGTCGCGGCTGGTGCAGCTTGGCGGCCTGTTGCACGATCGCGGGGTTGAGACCGAAATTGCGTCGGACGAGAACGGCCAGACGGTGCTGAAACAGCTCTCGTGCCCCTATTTTGAGCTGGCTGAGGTGGACCGCGATATCTGTGCCCTTGAGCGACGCATGTTTGAGAAAGTTGTCGGCCATGGCCTGACTTTGAGCCAGTGCCGGCTGGATGGAGATCGCTCGTGCGACTTCCAGCCCGAGTCAAAGGAAGAGTTGAATTGACGGTGTGACGATGACCGGGCGGCTTCGGCAACAGTGCCTGAAGCTTGCCTGATCAGCTTTGGGAACAATAGTCTGGGCGATTTTCGCCTGCCATTTTGAGGAGCCCTTGAGAGTGAGCCGCAAGACCCTACGCATCGAAAACCTGCATGTCTCGGTGGAAGGCAAGTCCATCCTGCGAGGCGTGAATCTCACGATCAACCAGGGCGAAGTGCATGCCCTGATGGGCCCCAACGGCTCGGGCAAGAGCACCCTTTCCTATGCCCTGATGGGCCACCCGAATTACGAAATTACCGAAGGTGCCGCCTTTATCAATGATGTCAACATCATTGAGCTTGAGCCTGAAGAACGGGCCAAGGCGGGCCTTTTTCTGGCGTTTCAGTATCCTACGTCGATCCCCGGCGTGACTCTGGCCAACTTCCTTCGCCACGCGGTGACAAACATTCGTATGCCTGAGCGCAAGGAAGGCGAAGACCTGATCTCAATGCGTGATTTCCGCAAGGAACTCAAGCAGAAGATGGACGAGCTGGGGATGGACGCTGATTTTGCCCGCCGCTACCTGAATGAAGGATTCTCGGGCGGTGAGAAGAAGCGTGCCGAAGTGCTGCAACTGGCCATGCTGCAGCCATCTTTTGCCATTCTTGATGAAACCGACTCAGGGCTTGATATCGACGCCGTTCGCGTCGTTTCCGAAGGCGTGAACCGTGTGGCCAAAGCCCAGGGGACAGGCGTGCTGGTGATCACCCACTACCAGCGTATTCTTAACTACATTCAGCCCCAGTTTGTGCACATTCTTTACGGAGGCCGAATTGTCGAAAACGGCGGCCCCGAACTGGTGCAGACGCTGGAAAGCCAGGGCTACGACTGGATTCGTGCCAAATATCCGAAGGAAGCCCAGCTGGAAGACGAGCTGGAATCAGCCAACACCGCCCTTGTCTGATTGGGTCATGAAGAACATTCAATCAGCCTGAAAACGAACAAAACAATACTTACAGGGGTTAAACCAAAATGTCTGTTGATCTGAATGCCCAGGTGGCCGGAATCAAGGAAGAGTACAAGTATGGCTTCCGCGAGTCGGAAGACCATTACAATTATAAGTCGGGCAAGGGCCTGACCCGCCGCACCGTCGAAGAAATTTCGGAGATGAAGCAGGAGCCGCAGTGGATGCGTGATTTCCGGCTCAAGGCTCTTGAAGTTTTCTATCAGAAGGCCCTGCCCCAGTGGGGCGGCAACCTGAACGAGCTTGATTTTCAGGATATACACTATTTTGTGCGTGCCACTGATCGTCAGGGCAAATCGTGGGACGACGTGCCTGCGGAAATCAAGCGGACATTTGACAAGCTGGGTATCCCTGAAGCCGAGAAGAAATTCCTGGCCGGCGTGGGCGCCCAATACGAATCAGAAGTGGTTTATCACAGCCTTCGCGAAGACCTCGCCGCCCAGGGTGTGATCTTCACCGACATGGATTCAGCTCTGCGCGACTATCCTGACCTTGTCAAAGAGCATTTTGCCACTGTCATCCCCATTAACGACAATAAATTCGCAGCCCTGAATTCAGCGGTCTGGTCAGGCGGCTCGTTCGTCTATATTCCGGCTGGCGTGAAGGTGGATATTCCGCTTCAGGCCTATTTCCGGATCAATGCCGAGAACATGGGTCAGTTTGAACGCACGCTGATCATTGTTGAAGAAGGTGCCCAGGTTCATTATGTGGAGGGCTGCACGGCCCCGATTTACACCTCGGAAAGCCTGCATTCGGCCGTGGTGGAAATTATCGTCAAGAAGGGTGGCCGGTGCCGTTATACCACCATCCAGAACTGGGCAAATAATATTTATAACCTTGTGACCAAGCGTGCCGTGGCCCATGAAGATGCCCTGATGGAATGGGTTGACGGCAATCTTGGCTCGCGTCTGACAATGAAATACCCAGCCGTTTACATGGTGGGCAAGGGTGCCCGGGCCGAGATTCTTTCCATCGCCTTTGCGGGCAAGGGCCAGCATCAGGACGCCGGTGGCAAGGTTGTGCATGCCGCACCTTACACCACGAGCCGGATCATCTCAAAATCAATCTCTAAAAATGGCGGTCGCTCAAGCTATCGCGGCCTGCTGAAAGTGGCTGACGGGGCCCACGGCTCCAAGTCAAATGTCGTTTGCGATGCCCTGATTCTCGACCCACACAGCCGCTCTGACACTTATCCTTACATTGAAATTGATGAGGATGATGTCAAGATCGGTCACGAGGCATCGGTCTCAAAGATTGGCGAAGAACAGCTTTTCTACCTGCAAAGCCGCGGCCTGAGCGAAGCGGAAGCCTCGACACTGATCGTCAACGGCTTTATCGAGCCGCTCGTGAAAGAGCTGCCAATGGAATATGCCGTCGAGATGAACAAGTTGATCGAGCTTCAGATGGAAGGCTCCGTCGGCTGACATTCGCCAGAATTGGCACTGATCATTTTTAGAATCTTCGGGAAAAAGGCCCTGGAACACGATGAGCATAGCGGTTGCGAGTTCAAAGACAATCAGTTCGCTGGAATTTGGCGACTTTCTAAGCAGCCTGCCCAACGAACCACAATGGCTGACCGAGGCCCGCCGGGCCGCCTTCGAGACCTACCTCGGCCTGCCCTGGCCGACTTTGAAGGATGAAGAATGGCGGCGCACCGACATTCGCTCGTTCAAGCTCGGCTCGTTTCCGCTTGCTCAGCCTGTTTCAGCCGTTTCGCTCGACGAAATTAACGAAGTTGGCCCGCTGCGCGACAAACTTGCCAAAGATTATGCCACCGGCATCGTTCAGATTGGCGGCCTGACAACCCAGCCGGCTGATATTTCAAAGCTTGGCAAAGCGGTTCTGTGCGATTTTCAAACAGCACTGGCCACGCATGGCGACCTGGTTCGCGACCATCTCTCGCGTATCGTCGGGGCTGATGAAGATGCTCTCTCAGCCCTTCATGCCGCCATGTTTCGCGGTGGCGTGGTGCTTTATGTGCCGCAGGGCGTGAAGCTGGAAGTGCCGCTTTATGTGCTTTCGGCCCTCACGGCACGCCACGCGATTGACACCTCGCACACGCTGATCATTCTGGAAGACGGGGCCGAAGCCACCCTGGTGCACGACCTGACATCCGTCGGCGACCAAACACCTGGCCTGCACCTGGGAGCGGTTGAAATTTCAGTCAGGGCAAAGGCTCATTTGAAATATGTGCGTATCCAGAACTGGAACGACCAGACATGGCACTTCAGCCGCGAGCGTGCGGTTGTGGGTGCAGGTGGGTCAATCCAGTGGACAATTGGTGGCCTGGGCTCGCGGCTATCGAAGGTGAATCAGGAGACTTCGCTGACTGGCCCGAAGGCTTCGGCCCAGGTCAATGGCGTCATGTTCACCACAGGCAAGCAGCACCTGGCCTATTTCACGCGGCAGGATCATCAGGCTGACCACACCACCAGCGACCTGCTTTACAAAGGCGGGCTGACGGGCAAAAGTCGCACCGTGTGGAAGGGCATGATTGCCGTGGACAAGGTGGCCCAGAAGACCGACGCCTACCAGAAAAACGACAGTCTGGTGCTTTCCGACCAGGCCCGGGCCGATTCCATCCCAGGCCTTGAAATTGAAGCCAACGACGTGCGCTGCACCCACGGCGCCACGGCCGGCCCGGTTGACCCGGAAATGGTTTACTATTGCCAAGCCCGTGGCATCCCTGCCGAAACGGCCAAACGGCTGGTGGTCGAAGGCTTCTTCGCCAATGTTTACGACCGAATCAGTGTCGAGCCCGTGCGCGAGTCGTTGCAGGCCGCCGTCGCCAAAAAACTCGCCCTTGGGCAGGCCTGAATTGCTATAACATCGCCAAAACCAAATAATCAGACAAAAGCGTCTGAATAAGCATCATATGAGGAGTTTTGCTGAAGATGTCCGCCCCGAATTATGCTGTTCCGAGTGTGCTGGTAAGTGCCGAGTGGGTTCAACAGCATTTGAACGACCCGAAGGTGCGGATTGTCGAGTCAAGCGGCGACGCCCTGCTTTACCCGTTGGCCCATATCCCCGGCTCGGTGAAGATTGACTGGCACAACGACCTTCAGGATCAGACAGTTCGCGACTATATTTCCAACGAAGTTTTCGAGAAAATCTGCAGTGAAAACGGCATCGCCAACGACACCACTGTCGTTTTCTATGGCGACGACAACAACTGGTGGGCCTGCTATGCCTTCTGGGCCTTTAAGCTGAAGGGGCATGCTAACTGCCGCATTTTGAACGGTGGCCGGAAATACTGGATGGAATCGGCCAAGTTGCCCACCACAGCCGAAGTGCCTGCTTACCCGAAGACCGATTATAAGGTGCCGGCCAATCTTGACTGGCGTGAGCTGCGGGTCTTCCGCGATGGTGTGCTTGATCACTGCAAGGCCGGTTTGCAGCTGGTCGATGTGCGAAGCCCCAAGGAATACACCGGCGAACGAACCCACATGGAAGGCTATCCCGAAGAGGGCGTGCTGCGTGGCGGCCACATTCCGGGTGCTGTGAGCTGCCCCTGGAGCCGGGCTGTGGCGGAAGACGGCCGGTTCAAGCCTGTGGATGAACTTGCTGCCATTTATGAGCAGGAATTGAAGCTCAACAAGAACGACGATGTGATTGCTTATTGCCGCATCGGCGAGCGATCAAGCCTGACATGGTTCGTGCTGAAATACCTGCTGGGCTTTGAAAAAGTACGAAATTACGATGGCTCGTGGACGGAGTGGGGCAACGTGGTGGGCGTGCCTATCGTCAAAGGGGCCAACCCCTGATTTTTGCAGGCTTTCAGGCGAATACCGAGCGATAAACCGATGAAACTGGCAGAACTGCTGGAAGAACTGGCCGACTGCGACAAGCAGGAGCGTATTGAGATGCTTCTCGACTACGCCCGCTCATTGCCGCCGCTTCCCGAGCGGTTCGAGGCTCTTCGAGACCCGGAACATCGGGTGGAAGAGTGCCAGTCGCCCGTTTTCCTCTTCGCTGAAAAATCGCCTGAAGGCGTGGCCTGGTTTGCCGACATCCCGATGGAAGCCCCCACCGTGCGCGGCTTTGTCTCGCTGCTTTGGGAAGGCACCCAGGGTGCTAGCCCTGAAGAAATTGGCGGTGTGTCTTTCGACATCATCGGGCAATCGGGCCTGAAGGAAATTCTGGGCATGCAGCGGCTGAGCGGCCTGACGGGCGTGCTGCGGCGGCTCAAAAAGATTGTTGCGGAAACGGCCGCCGGTTGAATCGGCGGAAAACAATTCATTCATCCGGCGTCTCATCATCAGGGTCAATCCTCATGCCGATTGCATTTCAGAATGTGGCCAGAATTGCGGAACTGCCCGCTGGCGAAAAGCTTTTTGTCGAAGTGGACGATCAGCCAGTCGCCCTGTTTAATGTCGATGGCCAGATTTTCGCGATCGACGATGTCTGCACCCACGATGGCGGCCCATTGGCCGATGGCACGCTGAAAGGCCATGATATTGAGTGCGAACGGCACGGCGCACGGTTCGATGTTCGTACGGGGTCAGCCCTTTGCATGCCGGCTGTTGAAAATGTGCGGGCCCATCATGTGAAGCTTGAAGGCGACAGCATCTTCGTGGCGATTAACGATTCCGGCGACCTGCCCAAAGAACCCCCCCGCCCACCGGCCGGTGCATCGTCAGCCGCTGTGTCAGCCGTGGCTGGTGCGGCGGTGGCTACCTCAGCCGAAAATGCTCAGCCGGCCGCGCCTGTTAAACCAATTGAGCAGGAGACGATTGTCAACGCCCTGAAAACGGTGATCGACCCGGAACTGAATGTCAACGTGGTTGACCTTGGGCTGGTTTACACTGTGCAGACGCGAGGCACGGAAATCGACGTGGAAATGACTTTAACAACGCCTGCCTGCCCAGCTGGCCCCGAAATTCTGCGAAACAGTGTCAAAGCCATTGAAAAGGTTGAGGGAGTGACCAAAGCGAATGTCAAGCTGGTGATGAACCCGCCGTGGTCGCCGGCCCGCATGACCGACGATGCCCGCGATATTCTGGGTATTTTCTGATGCTCATTGGCGTCATTTCCGACACCCATAACCAGTATGACCGCACAGCCCGTGCGATTGAGCTGATGGTCAAAAAAAAGGTCGAAGCCATTTTTCACTGTGGCGACCTGACCAGGCCAAAAATGGTCTCGACCATCACCGCCTCTGGGGTACCCTGCTACTTTGTTTATGGTAATAACGACGACCCCGGCTCGCTTTCCCTGGAAATTAATGTCTTACAAGCCTTTGATCTGAAATATTCAGGCATTATCACGCTGGGTGACCGCAAAATCGGCATGGCCCATGGTGATCGCCCTGCCTTGATGCAAAAGCTTGCTGCCCAGGAACCTGACTACATTTTTTTCGGGCATTCGCACCTGGCCACCGACTTCCAGCAGGGGCCGATTCGCTTCGTGAATCCCGGAGCAATGACACGGGCCCCGCGCTGGTCATTCACCACCATTGATCTGACCACGGGTGAACTTTTCTGGCATACACTTGAGGACTGACTCAGGTATTGTTTTC
>JBJTRR010000495.1:0-3905 GCA_046076185.1 bacterium
AGCAACTGATGGGCAAGAGCGGGGCCGAGCTTGAAGCCTTCGTTACCGAAAAAGATACGGCAAAAGAGGTGAAGTCCGAGGCCGAGCTGAAGATGGAAATTCCGGCCGGGCAGAAAAGCCTGCACGGCCTTGCAACTGAACTTGCCGCCAGCCTGCCGAAGAACCCGGCCCTGCCAACCGAGCGGAACGCAGCCGAGATTTGGGTGCTTGAAGGTCGGAAGAAATTGCGGGAAGTGCTGCGACTGCCCGAGGCCCCAGCCCCGCTTTATGATACGTTCACCCCGATTGGCGACCGTGAATTGGCCGGCGGCTTTGTGCGTCAGGCCAATCTGGTGCGGGTAGCCGATACATGGAGTGTGCCGTTTGTCGAAATTTTCCCTGAAAAGGCCCAGCCCAAGGCGACCACCTTCTTTCTGGCCGACAAGGGAACTTCCGATCTGGCTGGTGAAATCGCCCCGGTGCTGGCTGCAGGCAACCGCGTTGTGGCCTGTTCGCCCTATTATTTTGGCGAGCTCAAGCCTTCGCATCATAACTATCTTTTTTCGCTGATGTTAAGCACTGTGGGCGATCGCCCGCTGGGGCTAGAGGCGGCCCAGCTTGCCTCAGCCGTTGCCATGGACAGAAGCCGCCTGGGCCAGCCGGTTCGGCTGGTGGCCAAAGGGCGACGAGCATGCCTGGTGGCACTTGTGGCTGCAGCCCTGGCCAGTGAAGGCCAACTGACGGATGTCGTCCTTCATGAGTCGCTGGGAAGCCTGAAGCAGGTGATCGAAGAGAAGCTCAGCTATCTTGATGCCCCCGAGCTTTTCAGCTTCGGCCTTCTGGAAGCCTTTGACATTCGCCAGATTGCTGCCATGGCCGCCCCAGCAAAGGTGACATTTGCAACACCTTCCGACCGTGCCAGGAAAGAACTGGCCGGTCTTGACGGCTGGTGGAAGCTTCTGGGCACGACGCATAACCCACTGGGCTGAACCGCCTGGCGAATTCATCCAGTCATAAACCACGGGAGGAGAAACACCTCCCGTTTTTTTATCTTACGATTGCCTGAATTGAAATCAAAATCGTGGCCGATTGATAAGCATTCGATGACTAGGCCAATCATGTCACCTTACGCGTGTAGTTCACACGCCGGCCCTTCTGGAATGTCACAATGTTCAGGTCAAGGGCATTGATCTTGCCGTCGCCGTTGACATCACCCACCCAATTATTGGCGGCCACAGGGTTTACACTGGTGTTGCCTGGGGTTGTGTTGTCAAATGTCAGGTTCGACGCATTCTGGTATCGCCACGGCGAACTTGCCACCACCGTTGGCATTTGTCAGGGTCAGGTTGGCCAGATTGGTTGGGCTGTTGATGATTAACAGACCTGAGGTGTTATTGCCACTGATCAGAATGGTATTGCCGGTTGCGGCCGATGGCCCGGAAATCGAGATGGTGCCGGACGGGCTGCTGAAGACGAGTGGCCCGCTGCCCAGCGTGAATGTGGCAAGATTGGCTGAATAAAGACTGGTGTCAAAGCTGATCGCCTGATTACCACCAAGAATGGCGGCATAATTGACAGCTTCACGCAGGCTGATGAGATTGTCATACGGGTTGGTGGTGTCGGAAATCAACGTGACCGTTGTGCTGAGAGATTCCAGCACCGAAAGTGTGCCATTGGTGTAGGTGATATTGTAATTCGAGATATTACCGACACCCGTAAGGCCAGCAACAGCGGCGCCTGGTGTAATGGTGTAATTGCCGATCGGTGCCGAGCTATTGGCGGCCTGGGCACGACAAGAGTGACTGCCGCAATAGTGTCGCCATGATAAAGCGTGCCATTGGTGGTGAAGCACGAGGTGCCGATGGCAAGCGAGTCGCCGAACCTTTTGGTCCGATCAGAAGCCGTGATGGTGATGGGGGCCTGAGAGACCGTGAGATTGCCCGATGAGACGTATGTAATATTGTAATTGGCAATATTGCCAATGCCGGTATTCGCCAGCACCAGGCTGGCGGGCGTGATGCTGTAGATACCGACATTAGCGGTCGGGGCCGACCCGCAGCTGGTCAGGTTAATGCTGGCGATGGTGTCGCCATGAAAGAGCGAACCAGTCAGGCTGTAGCCTGTCAGGTTATTCAGCGGCGAGGCCTGGCCATAGGCCTTTGACGCATCAAGCGAAGTGAATATCAGGTTGGCTTGATTGATTGTCAGAGTCTGGTTGACTGTGACCGGGTCATAAAGATAATCGCCGGTTTGCGTGGCACTGACGACAATCGATCCGGCTCCAGCAATTGTCAGATTCTCGCCGGAAAGCGAACCGGGGCCCGAAATGAATGACAAAGCGACAGGCAGACCGGAATTGGCCGTGGCCGAGAGAGCGACCGGTGAATCGCCATAGGTGAATGGCCCGGTCGGGCTGATTGCAATGCTCTGCGAATAGGCCGTGACAATGACAAACGACGTTGACCCGCTGGACGACTGATAAACTGATGTTGCATCGACGAATGTCACGCTGACACTGTGCGTGCCCGTAGGTAGGCTAGCCAGGCTTGTGCTGGTGGCTTGCCCGCTGCCATTCAGGGCGACCGGCGAGCCGAAGGCCGAACCATTCACTATAAACTGCACCGTGCCCGTGGGCGTGGGCACGCCCGAGCCGACCCCTGTGACAGTCGTTGTGAGGTTGGCCGCACAGCCGGCCTTGAAGGTTGAGTAGGAAGAGACGACGCTTGTCGAGGTGGCATAGGCCGCCACATCAACCGCCAGAGTCTGGTTCGATGCAACACTGACCGAATCGCCGGCAAATTCGGCGAGAATGGTGTGATGCCCTGCACCCAGAGTGGAATTGGTGAAGCTGGCCGTGCCATTGGAATCAAGGGCAACGGGCGAGCCGATGACATTGCCGTCAACCCTGAATGTCACACTGCCCGAGGTGACTGCCGCCATTGTGTCGGTTGTGGTGATTGTGGCCGTGAACGTGACTGACTGGTTGATGGCAGGCGAGGCGACCGAAGCGGCGACAGATGTCTGGGTCGATTGACGCGTAACGGCCAGTGTGCCACTGACATAATTGAAATTGTAATTCGGCGATGCCGCACCGCTGACGGTGATTGGGAAGTTGCCAATCACGATTGAATTGGCCGAGGCGGAAACGATCGGTAGGTTTGTCAGTCGGTCGGTAGTGTCGCCATTGACCAGACCGCTGTAAGACGCTGTGAGAGCGGGCATGCTGCGGCCGATCATGACACTCTTGTTGTCGGCCGTGATAGTGAGATTGGCCTTCAGGATACTGAGCGTGCCATTGGCATGGGAAATATCGTAATTATCGCTGACGGCACCATAAGGAGTTATGGTGTAGGAGCCTGCACCGCTTGTTGCCGAAACGGTATTCAGCAGAGTGGCTGAGGCCAGATTGGCTACGGTGTCGCCATTAACCAGACCGCTGTAGTTGGCTGTGAGGGCAGGCAGGTTCCCGCCATAAGTCATGGTTTTGTTATCAGCGGTGATCGTCAGGCAGGCACGATTTATGGTAAGGCAGCCTGAACTGTATGCCACATTGTAGTTGGTGGTGGTCAGGCCATTGGCCGTGATGGCATAGATGCCCACGCCGCTGTTAACGCTGACTGTCGTAAGAACGGGCGATGAGCCAAGATTGGCTGCGGTGTCGTCATTAACCAGGCCGCTGAGCGAATAAGTCAGGGTGGGCAGTGCCGAGCCGTATGTCATTGACTTGCTGGCCACGTTCACCGTGAGTGCGACGGGTGTAATGGTAAGCGAGCCATTGACGTATTGAATCTGATAATTGCCAATGGTCAGGCCCGAGCCGGTAATGGCATAGCTGCCGGCATTGCTGGTTGCCGGCATGGTTGTAATACTCAGCGGCGAGGTTGCCAGGCTGATATTCTCGCCGTTGACAAATCCGGCGGTTGAAT
>JBJTRR010000496.1:0-3817 GCA_046076185.1 bacterium
CCGTGCATAATCACTGCCACGCCACGGGCATCAAGCTCGGTCATCAGCAGGTCGGCCAGTTCTTCCGTCAGCCGTTCCTGAAGTTGTGGCCGCCGGGCCAGTGTATCAACTACGCGGGGAATCTTGGAAAGGCCGACCACCTTACCATTGGGAATGTAGGCCACATGGGCCAGCCCTGTGAAAGGCAGCAGGTGGTGCTCGCAGAAGCTCTCGTAGCGAATATCCTTAACAAGCACCATCTCGTCGTATTTCTGCGTAAAGACCTTTTTCAGATAAACTTTTGGGTCAGTATGCAGGCCACTGAAAACTTCAGCATACATGCGGGCAACGCGGTCAGGTGTTTCCAGCAGGCCTTCGCGGTCGGGGTCTTCGCCAACCGCTGCCAGAATTTCACGCACGGCGCGGCGGATACGATCAAGATCGACCGGTGATTTTTCAGGTACTTCAAATTCAGCGTGATCGTCAGTCATCAATTCTTCTGTGCAGGAGGTCTCTTCAATCAGCGATGTCACCAGATTCTGATTCGTCATTCTACCATCCCCGAAGCTGACAGATGCAGATTTTCATCAATCGGCCCATAACCCATTGAATAATAAAATGGTATTCACGATTAATGCGGCGGCAAGAGCTCGAACTTAAGGTTACGCCCATACCACTTTTACGGCAAGGCTCAATCAATCGACAACCTGAGAGAAAAAAACTGACTATTTCAGCACATCGGCCGGGCTGAGAACCGTCACGGCGTCAAAGCCGATGGCCTCAACAGAGGCTGCAACTTTTGACCAGTCGGCCACCAGTACTGTGAGCCAGTTGGTGGGGTTCATGCGTCGGTGGGCCGCCTCATGCACATTGGCAAGTGTCAGGCTTTGGTATCGCTCAATTTGACTGTTGGAATACCGGGGCCCAACGCCCGAGAGCCACAGATCAACCAGCCGGCTGGCGGCCTGCGAGCAGGTTTCGTCCTCGCGAGCTGTCGCCTCAAGCCGGTTGCGGCGGGCATCCTCCAGCTCGTCTTTTGTCAATGGGTGCTCACCCAAAAGGCTGAACACTTCCTGCCTGGCTGCGGCAATCGCCTCGGCGCAGCGGTCGTGCTGAACCGAAGAGGAAATGACAAATGCACCAGGCAGGTCACGGCGGATGTCGAACCCGCTTCGCACGCCGTATGTCAGCCCCTTCTGCTCTCGCAGAACATGATTCAGCCGCGATGTGAAAAGCCCGCCCAGCGATAAATTCCACAGCCCCAGGGCATCGCGGTCGGCATCATTGGCCATCATGCCCGGTTGCCCCAGCCTGATCACCGCCTGCAGGGCACCCGGCTTATCAACAACGATCAGCCGCGACCCACTGGCACCCAATTCCCGAAAGGCCGCCAGATCAACGGCATCAGCCGGCGAAGGCCGGGCCAAAGCGGCCGCCAGTTCCTCAGCCTGCTTCACCACTTTGCTGTCGTCAAAGTCACCGGCAATGATCACGGCCAGTTCCTGCGGCCGGTTAAGCCGGTCACGCAAGCGCGCTAACTGAGCATGAGTGAGGCCCGAAAGCCCTTCCGGCGTACCGCCAATGGGCCTTCCAAACGGGTGTCCCGTGACAAAAGTGCCCATCAGAAAAGCCCGGCTGGCCAGGCTCTCAAGTCGGTCAACCTCTGACTTCTGTGATATCACCAGCCGGTCGCGCTGCCTCTGCCAGTCGCCTTCAGGAAAGGCACTTTCCCGCCAGACTTCCGAAGCAAGGGCCCAGGTTTCGCCCAGCCCCTCGGCCGTGGCCTGAAACATCAGATGAAAGCCGTCCCAGTCAAGATGCGGAGAGATCGACGAACCCAGCGATTCAATGGCTTCAGCCAGCTTCACGCCAGATAGCCGTGCCGTGCCTTCCATTACAGTTGACGCATGGAGTTGTGCCAGCCCCGAGCCCGTCTCGTCCATAAATGCCGTCGCAGGCCTTGCCGCAATTGCACCGGCGGCCACAGGCCAGTCGCGCCGGGGCAGTAGCCAGGCCGAAACCTGGTCGCTGATCTTCACCACTTGCGGCTCTGCAAAGCGGTTCGCCCGCGGCGGGCCAATCTTCACGCCTGCCGCCCGATCAGGCTCAAAGGTTGATTTCTGCTGTGGTGTCACATCAATTTCAAGCCGGGGCCGCCCGGCCAGATAGGTTTTTGTGGCGTGGGCAATATCAGCGGCTTGCACGCGGCGATACCGCAGGGCATCGGTCCAAAGCCTTCCGGGGTCGCCGGTAAAATTATTGAAGGCATTAAGCCGGTCGGCCACTCCGCCGAACCCACCCAGCTTTTCAAGGCTGAAGAGATAGCCTGACCATCTGCGGCGCACAACCCGCTGAAGTTCGTCGTCTGTCGGGCCATCGTTGGCCATGTCAGTCAAAGTGCGGTCGATCGTGGCCCTGACCTGTTCAGCCGATGCCCCCGGCCGCAGCGTGACGACCACCGAAAATTGCCCGGAAAGCTCGCGCGACCACTGCCCGGCCGAGACATCCTGCGCCAGTTGCTGTTTCATCACCAGTTCCTGATAAAGCCGGCTCGACCGGCCGCTGGTCAAGATGTCACCCAGTAGTGAAAGGGGTGGTTCGTCCTGTGTCAGTTGTCTGACAGTCGGCCATGTCAGGTAGATGCGTTCAAGGCTGACCTTGTCTCGCATGGTGATGTTGCGGCTTTCGGCCAGCGTATTTTCAGCCACCTGCGGCACCGGGCAGCGAACACCCGAACGAAAATTGCCGAAATAACTCTCGGCCATGTCAAAGGCCTTTTCAGGCTCAATATCGCCGGCAATGCACAGGCTGGCATTGGCGGGAACGTAATAACGCTCAAAGAAAGCGACAACCTGGTCGCGGCTGGCAGCGTTAACTTCTTCCATCAGTCCGATGGTTGTCCAACTGTAAGGGTGCCCCGGCGGGTAAAGGGCTTCAGCCATGACTTGCGAGACCATGCCATAAGGCTGATTCGAATAATTCTGGCGATATTCGTTGGTCACAACGCCCTTTTGCGTCTCAAGCCGGGAATTGTCAAGCGACTCGACCAGGTGGCCCATCCGGTCCGACTCCATGGCCAGGGCCAGCTCAAGAATATCGGCTGGAATGTCTTCGTAATAGTTCGTGCGGTCAGACGATGTCGAGCCGTTCACCCCAGCGCCATATTTTTGCAGGTGCTTGAAAAAATCGCCGGGAAAGTGCTTCGAGCCTTCAAACATCAGGTGTTCAAAGAGGTGTGCAAAGCCCTTTTCGCCATTTTTTTCGGTCTGCGAGCCTACGTCATACCACAAATTCACGCTGACCATCGGGCTCCGACGCACAGGGCAAAGAATCACGTCAAGGCCGTTGCCAAGCGTTTTTTTCGTGCTTTCCCAGTGGGGCACCTGCTGAAAATCCATGGTTCGAGGTTCCTTCCGGCTCGATTCTTCGGTAAGTTGATGGTGGATTATATGCCGCCGCCCCGGTTGAAGTACAGCAACCAGCGCGACACACGCATTTTTCGGAGCCCCGGCCGTGAACGACGAATCAGCCAGCCTGCCACCCGCGAACCGACCCGGCAAATCGCTTGGCACGGCGTGTGTCAGGCCTGAACCGCTGCCCCCTTCGTCAACCGAAGCCCTGGTGCCGCCGCTGGAATGGTCGGTCGTTTACAAGTTTGACGATCTTGACCATGTCGATGCCGTTTATGCCGGCCAGAAGCCCGGCTACGTTTATGCACGCGATGGCCACCCCGGTGCCACCCGACTGGCGAACCAGATAACGCTGCTGGAACATGCTGAGGCCGGGCTTGTCATGGCTTCGGGCATGGGTGCCGAAGCGGCCCTGCTGCTGGGCCTGC
>JBJTRR010000497.1:0-5592 GCA_046076185.1 bacterium
GGTCGCGACCACTGGCCATACTGCTATACGGCCGTTGTAGCCGGGGCTGGCACCAAGCGTGGCTATGTGCATGGCAAGAGCGATAAAACGGCTTCAGCTCCGCTGGAAGATCCGGTTCACCCAGGCCAATTGCTGGCTACGATTTATCATGCCTTCGGGATTGACCCGCACTCGATTGTTTATAACCACCTGAATCAACCACGCGAACTTGTGCCGGCCGATCCGGTTTCAAAACTCTTCGCGTAAGACAAAGTGGTTTAATAAGTCGACTGGCGGCCCTTCGGGGCCGCTTTTTTTATCTATTAATAAGATCCGTCTTCTTCAAAATAATCGTTGGAAATCTCTTTGAGTTCATAAGTTTTTTTGACGGTGACGCCAAGATTATGATCGATCATGAGTTTTGCGAGTTCTTCGCCATCGATCAGGACGACTTTTTTACCCTCAACCCTTTGGACATAATCTTCGGCTTCTCTGCTGAAACGTGAAGTTGTTATTATCACGCCCTTTTTGGCTCTGACATAATCCATGCTGCCGACAAAGCCCTGCACAACAGGTCTGCCGACCGTATTTTCCCATCGCTTTGCCTGAATGCAAACGATATCGAGCCCAAGTTTGTCCTGATTGATGATTCCATCAAGTCCGCCATCGTTGGAAAATTGTGTTACTTCGCCCTTGCCCGTGATTCCGCCATAGCCCATTTTCAAGAGTAAATCCACGACGATATGCTCAAAAAATGAAGGCGAACATTTTTTCAGTCGATCCAGTAATTCAACCTGGGTCGTCTGTAAAGTTTCATTAAAAGCCGATTCAATCTGCTCCATTGGCGTAAGTGATTTTACAAAAGTAATATTAGCATCGGCAACTTCTTCCTCATTTACCGTTCTCGTGTTTTTATTTTTGAAATTCTGAAATTTTGGGAATTGCTCAAGATTTCTCGCAAAAATGGTTCCTTGATGTCTCTTTAAAAAATTCAGTCCTTCGGTTGTAATTTTGGATATACCCCTGCCAGTACTTTCCACCAGTCCGGCATTTTTCAGATAAGTTTTTGCCCAACTGACTCGATTATGAAATACCGACTGTTGCCCACTGGGCAAGGGTAAAATTCTCTCTTCTTCTGATAAAGCATACTTTATGGCAAGCGACTCGACGAGCTCTTTGAGCGAATGCTCCCTGCCATCGGACAATATTTCAAGCAAGGGGCGCATGAGTGTCTGATAATCAGGGATAGGCATTTTCATTGTCCAAATCAATCAACGCAGAAATGATGAGCAGTTTACGAAGAACGGTGAATCAACCTAAAAGCTGATTCACCGTTGAGAGTTTGCGGTAGGTTTTGGTGAATTATTTTCCGGCAACGAACTTTTCGAGTTCAAGTTTCACCTGGACCTGCCCCAGGTCGGTGATCTGCTTGACGATTCCAACTCCATCGACCATCCAGACAGTGCTCAAAACTTTTTGCCCACTGGGGATGACTTCGGCGTCGGAAACGACTTTAATGGCCTTGTATTTGCCGGCTGGAACGGTAACTTCCTCTTCCTCGGTCTTGTAAACGCCCTTAATCGTTTCGCCGCTGACTTTTGAATCGACTGTCCATTTATCACCAGGCTTGACGGGAAACTGCAGGATCATGACAGCCGGGTCGGGCTCGACACCTTGGATGCGGTTACGAAAGACGCCTTTGGCGTTGCTGGAAATGTGCTCGTTAGCCACAGATCGTTCCTGGGCGAAAGTTTCGATTCGGCCCATTTCGACGCCATTGATGTTTTCGATCTTGGTCACTTCATTGCGAAGCTGCAGCGGCGTGCCGTTGGCTTCACCCTTGTAATACCACTGAGTGCCGACCTTGAGCGGATAATAGTCGGCTTTTTTGGCGTTTTTTTCCTGTGACGAAGCGTTCGTCGCCGGGAAAATGAAAAATGTGGCGGAGAGGATCAGAGAAAAGCACTGGCGTATGGACATGATTTACCTCATGACTTGGCGTTGTGGCGAAGAGACTCATTTATTTTCCAGATTCCGAAACATGAGAGTCAAAGATTTTTTTTGCGATTCGTCAAACTCCCCGGTAAGTATCGAAAAAATCGTCAAACTCAGGAGTTAGCCATGATGGGCTTTCATTGCTGAACGCACGAGTAGGAACTCACTCAGGTTGTCGGATGTCAGAAGCCCAGTCACTCTTCCGGTTTCATCAACAACTTCCACCGCGGCCAGGCCCTGCTCTCGCATTTCATGAAGTATGGAAACCAGCCCGCGGCGTGCCGGCACCTGATGCAGGCTCTGGAGTTTACAGTTTTTTACAAGTGATGTTGGGCCATCATTAGCGAGTGAGGCCAAAAGCTGGGTTTTGGTCAGAAGGCCGATGGGTTTACCGGTGAGGGCCTGATGCACGGGGAATTCCGTCTGCGAACCGCCAAGGAGTTTTTTAACAACTGATTCAAGCGTTTCGTCGTCACGAACGGTGATATATTCCTGGATCATGGCTTCGATGGCTGTTGATTTGCCAAGCAGCACTTTTTGTTCAACCGCGTTGGCTTCACTTGAGGCGCCAAGCCACACAAACAGGGCGATGAAAACGAGGAAAGGGTTGCCCGAAAGGCCGAGGATTCCAAAGACGATAGCCATGAATTGCCCGAGGCTGGCGGCAATACGGGTGGCATGGGCATAGTCCATGAACATGGCCAGGATTGCCCGGAAAATCCGACCGCCGTCCATCGGAAAAGCAGGCAGGAGATTGAAGAAAAGCAGCGACATATTGACGAGGAGGAGCTGAGTCATGAGGTTGAACTTCACGACCGAGGCCAGCTCATCAAGCGAATCAGGCAAGCGAATGCCAAAAATAAGCAGAAAGATGATGATGATAAGGTTTACGAACGGCCCGGCAAAGGCCACAAGCAGTTCTTCGCGTGGTCGTTCGGGGATTCGTTCCAGTCGTGCCACGCCACCAAAGAGATAGAGGGTGATGTCACGCGTTTTAACGCCGAATCGCAATGCCATCAGTGCATGGCCAAGCTCGTGTAGAACAACACAGAAAAAAATGGCCAGAACACTGAATACACCCTCAAGGGCCAGTGTGGCCTGGCCGGTTTTGAAGAGATCGGCCCAAAAAATGTAGAAAAGGAATGCCCAGAATGTCCAGTGAATCTCGATCGGGATACCGAAGACACGGCCAAGGCGCAGGTTCCAGTTCTTCATGGCGGTCTGATTCCCCGATTTTGTTGCCCGTGCCGATGTGATTTATAGCATCAGCTCCAGCGTTTTTTGATCCAATCAAACGCGGCCCGGCCTTCGAAAATATGGCCTGCGTTGAAGATTTCAAGCCCGATGTTGTCGGCGGCTTTCATGGCCTGATAGGTTTTCAGTGATTCGGCAAATGCCTCACGAACGCCTGGCTCGGGAAAGATGTCGTCCTGCGAGCCTGATTCACAGAAAAGGAGTCGTGGAGCGATCATCGCGGCCAGATCAGCCACTTCGAAATATTTCAATATTCCCGGCACATAGTTATCAATGCAGTGAGCCACCGAGAAAATAGAGTCGCGGAATGTGCAGAAGCTGCCTGAGAGCATCGCCATCGAGATACGTGAATCAAGAGCCGCAGCATAGCTGGCCACTGTGCCGCCACCGGAGATACCCATGAGGCCAATCCGCGAGGATTCGACATCGCTCAGGCCAATTAAAAAATCGATGGAACGAATCACATCCCAGACTCGCCAGCCGACCATGGATTCACCCAGCATGAGGGCGGCGCCGGCAGCGGGCATACAGCTTGAGGCCCCTGCCCCTCGCTTGCGGGCGGCGGAGTCGCGACGATGCCCGAAACCAATCATTTCAAGAGCCAGAGTGGCATAACCGCGACGCACACACTGAAGTGCGAAGTTGTGCTGATAAGTTTCGATATTCTCGATGTCGCGGCCTTTATCATCAATTCCGACGATTTCGTCAGCCCCTCGGCCGTGGCCAGGCAGGCAGATGATGGCCTGCAAGGGCCCTTTAGTTTTTTCGGGCATGAGAAGCCAGCCGATGGCGAGCATTCCGGGCCTGGTCTCGATCGTGACCATCTGCCGCGTGTATCCCGGTCGGTTGACAACCGGCTTAAATTGCACGCTTGGGGCCAGTCTTGGTTCATCGATTGGCTGGGGCAGACCGATGATGTCGGTTAGCTTTGAGCGTGCTTCACCCAGCCAGCCAGGCCATTTTTCAGACTGATCAAGCGGAAACTTCAGACTTCGCCCGATTTGAGAATAGCGAAAGTGCGAGTATTCGAGGGAGTCAGATGAGCCATACTGAGTAGCTTTGGTTTCGGAACTTCGGGGCGATGTCATGAGATGATCCTCTCATGGCGAATGAAGGTGAGTGACTTGCTGTCAGTTAAGGTGTTGACCCAACAAGACCGGCCGGTTTTGCGGCGGGTTCCGGGTCTCGGCCGTCAATGTAATGCGTTTCGACCCATTCACGGAATCGCTCGGGCGTGTGGATTAGCTGTTTTTCATCAAGCCACTGGGCGTATTCTTTGATCGGCTGCTGCAATTTCTCAGGGCCAAAAAGCGGAATGTGCGCGTGATAGATACTGAAGCCAGAGAGAGCTTTCTGTGGCAGTTCTTTCTGCACGATCAAATGATACAGCGAAACACCAAGGCCAGTGCGGTCAGCGCCGCTTTTGCAGTGAACCAGCATGGGATATCGGGCGCGAACGAGCAGGTCGATGAGTTGCAGAAGTTCACTTTTACGGGGACGAAGCTGGGCTGAAATTGGTATCTCGTAGTAGTCAACCGTGTGGTCGCGGATGATTTCACGCTCTTGGGCATACCATTCATAAGAAGGATGCCCGCCACGTAAATTCAATACAGACTTGATGTTATGTTCTTCAATCCAGGCAGCCAGTCGATCATCGGGCTGGGCACTGCGATAAAGCCGGTTTGGAACAACTTCGGCAAAATTTTGTTTGAAGATAGGTTTATAGCCGACAGTTACAACGATAGCCAAAACAACAGCCAACACAGTCGAGACACGAACGAGGCGCCGCCGGCTCTGGGTACGTGTGCGTTCCGAAGCGATCTGCGCGTCGATCCATGTTCCTGCAGTGGCCACTCGCGATCTACTGGTTCGGTTCGCAATGCTCATGCAATCATGCACCCCCTCATGGGATCACACCCCTCTGCCCTGAATGCATGCAATCAGGCACGCACTTTGAGTGTGATGGTTCTTCACTACATACCCTAGCAGGATCAGCAGATTCGATCAATCCGATAAATTTTTGGGGGTTGTTCCAGATCGTAGAATCGTTACGGCTGGTTGATTGATTCAGGTTGCGGTTTTTCCGGTAGGCTTTGGGTTGTTATTGAACATCCCGCGTGATAGATTCGGACTCAATCACACTTCTCCGACTCTTAAAATCATGCGCGGAAAGAATCTTCAAGATGACCGAACCGAATCCTTTTGAATCCGGATTAAATAACGCATTGGATAGTGCCCGGAAAAAAGCGTATTTGAGATTGATCCCGCTTCTTTTTGTCTGTTATGTGATTGCTTATGTCGATCGGGTGAATGTTGGTTTTGCCAAGCTGCGAATGCAGGATGATCTGGGTTTCAGCGACAGTG
>JBJTRR010000498.1:0-3614 GCA_046076185.1 bacterium
TCGGGCGCGGCCGTCTGCATTCGAAAAGCCAGCTCGTAGCTGGCAATGCGTGCAGCAAGTTCCGTATCACGCGGGTCAGCGCCACCGCTATTAAAATCAATAATATTCTGAAGTAAGGCCTGTTGCCTGGTCTTGGAAACACCGGCAGGGGGCGTGAGATTATCCAGCGGACGCTCGCCACCGCGGAAAACTGTCCCATCATAAACCACTGGCAGATAACCACTTGACCACAACGGCCTGCCTGCTTCCGTGGCCCCGAATCTGGAAAGCAGCACTACATAAGCGGGCAGGTTCCGGGTTTCACATCCCAGACCATAACCCAGCCATGAGCCCAGACTTGGGTGGCCACTGACAATCCGGCCCGACATAAGCTGATACTGGGCCGTTTCATGAATGAAGCTGTCACTATGGCAAGAACGGACAACGGCGATGTCGTCGGCAATGGTAGCCGTGTTGGGCAGAAAATCAGAAATCTCAAGGCCTGACTGCCCACGCTTCGCAAACTTTCGTTGCGAAGCCATCATCACATCCGTTTCACGCAGGAACTGCGTTTCAATGCCCTGAAACGACTTGGGTAATCGCTGGCCATGATATTTTTCGAGCGTTGGTTTGGGATCAAAAAGATCAACCTGGCTGGGCCCGCCACACATGAATAACATGATGCAGGCTTTGGCTTTAGCAGGATGATGTGGCGGCTTGGGGGAAAGTGCCACCAGCCCCGCCGAAGCACCCTCATCCGCCGAAACTTCGTGCATGAGCGAGGCCAGAGCCAGTGAACCAAAACCGGCCGCCGATCGCTCGAGCATTCGCCGACGGCTCACACGATCATGCCACGTCCGGGAAAGACGGTCAGGAGGCTGGTTCATACGTCGTTAATCCAGATATAGCCAGTTGTTAGAATTAAAGAGCAGAAGTGCCATATCAGTCCAGACCTCATCACGTTCAGTGCCCTCAGCCTTGAGTGCGGCTCTCGTTCGGCCACACGCAATAAGCAGTTTTTGCAGGGTCAGCTCATCAGCGGCATGGCCGGTATATTTCTCGTAAAGCCATGCCATGCGAGAGTTATCATCAGGCAGAGGAAGTGTTTTCATCAGCTTGCCCATCGCCCTGGCCTGTTCAATCACCCAAGGGTTGTTCATCATGGCTAACGATTGCAGGGCATGGGTTGATTCGTTTCGACGGGCACAGCTTGTCATGCTGTCAGGCCGATCAAATTCTTCCAGAATGGGCATCACAAGATTCCTATCTACAAGGAGATAGATAGATCGAGCCCGCCAGGCATTCGCATCTTTTGTGGGTCGCCATGCCGTTTTTAACCGCTCAAGAACTTCAGGCGCAAGTGGCGGGGCCACACCCGGGCCACCACGATGCGTAAGATTAAGCTGACCTGAGATTTGCAACATACTGTCGCGTAGCTCTTCCGCAGCCAGACGGCGCCTGTTCTGTCGTGAAAACAGGTCGTTGCCGGGGTCTTTTTCAACTGCCGCAACACTTGCCCGGGACGATTGCCGAAATGCCAGGCTGGTTGTAATCTTGCGATGCAAGCCCTTAATAGTCCAGCCGTTAGCAATAAGGTCGGCAGCAAGCCAGTCGAGCAGGTTCGGATTGACGGGATCGTCACCCAGGTCGCCAAAATTATTCGCCGTGCCCACCAACCCCCGACCAAAATGCTGCTGCCAGATACGGTTGACGATTACCCGGGCCACCTGATCTCGACCAGGGCCAGTCATCCAGCGGGCCAGCGAAAGACGTCTCTGTATAGTTCCGCTTTTGGAACCAGGGCCCGGTTTGATTTCGCTTAAATTAGCGGTTTGAAAAGCGGCAGGGACACGTGGTTCAACCACTCCTGACTTATTTTCAATCTGACCGCGATGCAGCAAAAATGTTGCGGGAGCCGTGCTGCCCGCATCTTTTAAACCCCACGCCGTGGGCAACGGTTCAGGCCGTTTCTTGCGAAGCCCGGCGAGCACTTTTTCAAGGCTGGCAATTTCAGCCTTTTCTTCAGAGCCAAGTGCCGCGGTTATTTCAACTTCCTTCGGCTCAAGCTCCAGTTCAACCACCTTGACCAGTGCCACCTCGGCATCGGTTCGCTGGTCGTAAGGCTTTTTCAGGGCGAGCTTTGTGGCTTCATCAAGCTTTTCCTGTCGCTTCTCTCGCAGACGCCCTGAGGCCTGCCCCCGAATCGCACTGATATTGGCCTCGAAGGGCTCCATCTCGAGCCTGATGGCATCGCTGGCGGCCTCGTGCCGGGCCTCATCCGCTGGGCTTGCCAATGGCAAAAGAGCAGGCTCGGTCGCGGCAAAAAATGCGGCGAACCGGTAATAATCAGCCTGCGGAATCGGATCAATTTTATGGTCGTGGCAGCGGGCGCAGCCAATGGTCAGACCCAGAAAGGTAAGGCTGACATTGGCAACCACTTCCGTGATGAGTTCCTGCCGGTTGCGTTCCAGATTCTGATTGCCGGAATTTGTGCGAAAAGGCCCCAGCCGGGCCATACCCAAAGCAGGCAAAATCTCGGCTGATCGCGATTCAAGTTCATCAGCAGCAAGCTGTTCCGTCAGAAACTGAGCATAAGGTTTGTCGTCGTTAAACGCCTTGATGACATAATCGCGATATCGCCAGGCATCAGGTCGAATTCCATCGGCGGCATAGCCATCGGTGTCGGCATAACGAACCACATCAAGCCAGAATCGGGCCTGATTCTCACCATAAGTTTTGTCAGCAAGGTATTTTTCAACTATCGCCGCATAGGTTTCGTCGGTCGGGCTGTTTTTGAAGCGAGCGATGTCATCGGCAGACGGGGGCAGGCCTGTCAGGTTATAGGAAAGCCGACGGATGAGCGTGACGGGATCAGCCATCGGGGCGAAAGAAAGGCCTTTCTGGCGAAGTTCGGTCAGCAACCAGGCGTCGATGGGTGCCGCTTTCCGGCCATTGTCGTCAGCAATTTCAGGCACATTCCGCGTTTTCAGTGGCTGATAAACATACTTTGAAGCTGCTGTGGCGTCGATTTTCGGCAGGGGCAAAAGTGGCAGGCCAGTTTGGGCACTGGTGCCACTCTGGGCTGTCTGTGCAGCGTCGAAGATTGGCCATAACTCATTGACCCGGAATTCGTTGCGGTCGCCATGGTTGGATGTCATGATCCACTTCAGGCGATGGCTTCGTACCGGCTGGTCAAAAAGGTGCGATTGCGGCTTTTCGTCAATCAACTGCTGGCCGCGATAGACAAGGCGGTCATAATCGCCCGAGCCGGGGTTGGTTTCTGCCCTGATTTCAAATTGATCCAGACGGCGATTGGGTGCGACCGATGCCGACAAAATTCGCACGCCGGCAAAGTCGCGGGTCTGGCCGTCGATCGTTTCCAGCACAAATTCAAAGGGCGGGCCAAGTGTGGTGCGGGTCAGGCCGGTGGCTTTCCACTCGGTTTCCGGGTCGCCATCGCACACTTTCGGGCCCAGGTCGCGGTCGGTGGTGCCAGGGCCTCGATAATATGTCATCCGCAAAATTTGCGGTGTTTTTTGCTGATTGGTGGCCGACGCCGATTTTCCGCCGGGTGCGGTATCTGCAGCAAATGTTGCAATCAGTGGCGACAACAGCACCAGTGCCGCGAGAAATGC
>JBJTRR010000499.1:0-10152 GCA_046076185.1 bacterium
ATTCACTCCGAAGAATACTTCAGTTTTCTCACTTTGCATGAGGATAGCAATGCGTTACAGGTTACTTCTCGTGGCCGTGCTGGTGGCTGTAGTCATCCCGATGGCACGTGCGGCCGACGATTCGAAGGTCGTCAAATCATGGAAATTCCCGGCTGATGCCTCCGCTTTCAAGTCGCTGAATGATCTTGAGGTGAAATCGGCCGACGACCGTCTGGTGATTACTGCCAAGGGCATCGACCCGCAGCTGGGCACCAAAGTTGATGCCCCTGCCGGGTGGAAGACACTTGTAGTGAAAGCCAGGTTCCGTGGCCAGCTTAACGGCCAGCTTTTCTGGACGACTGCCAGCCAGCAAAGCACCAGCGAAGAAGCCTCGCGCCGGTTCAATGCCCGGGGCCGTGGCGACAACGACGTGGAATTCATGGTCTTTTTCAACCCTGAGGCACCTTTGACGAGCCTTCGGCTCGACCCTGATTTGAACAACAAGGGGCCGATTCAGATTGCCTCAGTCACGTTGCTGAACGAAGGCCCGCCTGAGCCGAAGGCGACCGAAGCTGCATCGCTGAAAATGCCGCGGGGCTTCAAGGCCGAGCTGCTTTACAGCGTGGCCGGGCCGGAATATGGCTCGTGGGTCAGCCTTTGCCTTGATCCTAAGGGTCGCCTGATCACCTCTGACCAGGACGGCAAGCTCTATCGCCTGACTGTGCCCGCCATTGGCTCGAAAGATAAAGTCAAGGTCGAGACCATTCCGGTTGATCTGGGCATGGCCCAGGGCCTTTGCTGGGCTTTTGATTCGCTTTATGTTGTTGTCAATGGTCGTGGCTCGGGCCTTTATCGTGTGACCGACACCAACAACGACGACACGCTTGACAAGGTTGAGCTGCTGCGGGCCATTCAGGGCGGTGGCGAGCACGGCCCCCATGCCGTTGTGCTTTCACCCGATGGCAAAAGCCTTTACGTGGTCGGCGGTAATCACACCAAGCTGCCGAACCCTGAAAAATCGCTGATGCCGACCAATTTTGAGGAAGACAACCTTCTACCACGCATGTGGGATGCCGGTGGCCACGCCGTGGGTATCATGGCGCCTGGTGGCTGGGTCTGTCGCACCGACCCGCAGGGCAAGAGTTGGGAGCTCTTCTCAGCCGGTTTCCGTAATCAGTACGACATCGCCTTCAGCCCACAGGGCGAGCTTTTCACTTACGATTCTGACATGGAATGGGATATTGGTGCCCCCTGGTATCGCCCGACACGTGTCAATCACCTCTCGGCCGGCAGCGATTTCGGCTGGCGATCCGGCTCAATTAACCCACCAGCCTATTATGCTGACAGCCTGGGTGCTGTGGCTGATGTCGGCCCGGGTTCGCCGACAGGTGTCGTGTTTGGCACCGGTGCCAAATTCCCGGCCAAATATCAGAAGGCACTTTATGTCTCTGACTGGTCTTACGGCAATCTTTACGCCATTCACCTTAAGCCCGATGGTGCAAGCTATACAGGCGAGGTCGAGCGTTTCTGCTTTGGCACGCCTCTGCCGCTGACAGATCTGGTGATTCACCCTGATGGGGCCATGTATTTCACCATTGGTGGCCGTAAAACGCAGTCGGGTCTGTATCGCGTGACATACACCGGGCCGGAATCAACCGAGCCGGTCAAGATGGAGCCTGATGCCGGCACAGCCGCCCGGGCCGAGCGTCGCAAGATTGAGGCCCTGTTTACCTCGAAAGATCCTTCGGTTGTCGAAACCGTCTGGCCTTATCTTTCAAGCGATGATCGCTACCTGCGATTCGCCGCCCGCATGGCCCTGGAATTCCAGCCGGTTGATCGCTGGCGCGAGAAGGCCCTGGCCGAGCCGAACCCCACCGCCCGCACGCATGCCCTGCTTTCGCTGGCACGGGCCAGTGGCAAGGCTTATGAAGCAAAAATCATCAAATCGCTGGCTGGCCTGAGTTGGGATAAGCTCAATGAGCGTGAAAAGCTTGAAATTCTGCGTGCCTTCGCCCTGGCTTTTGCCCGTGGTGGCGAGCCCTCGGCTGAAACACGCCAAGTGGCCCTGAGCTATCTCGACCCGCTTTACCCAACGCGGGAAGTGCGCATGAATCGCGAGCTGGCCCTGCTTGAGATTTACCTTGCCGCCCCCAATGTTGCCGAACGCACCATGGCCCTGGTGGCCAAGGCTGGTTCGCAGGAAGAAGCCTATCATTACGTTTTCCACCTGCGTACACTTGCCAAAACCTGGACACCTGAAGCCCGCAAGGCTTATTTTGAATGGTTTAACACCGTTGGAACAAAATTCCGTGGTGGCCATTCTTTCAGCCGCTTCATTGCCAATACCAAGACCGAAGCCGTGGGCAACCTGACGGAAGCCGAGAAAGCCTCGATCAAAGCTGTTCTTGATGCCGCACCGAAAGAAAGCGACCCGGCTGAAATTCCCCGCGCTTTCGTGAAGAAGTGGACAGTGGACGAACTGCTGCCGCAGGTGGAAACCGGCCTGACGAATCGCGATTTCAATCAGGGCAAAGCCCTTTTTGCCGCCACCCAGTGCTTCAAGTGCCATATCTTCGACAATGTTGGTGGAATTGTTGGTCCTAACCTGACAGGTGTCGGCCGGCGGTTCTCAAACAAGGATCTTGTCGAAAATATCATTGATCCCTCACGCGTCATTTCTGACCAGTATGCCGCCACCATCTTCAGCCTGAAGGATGGTCGTGTCGTGACGGGCCGGATTGCCAACATGGGTGGCGATAATATTTCCATCATGGAAAACATGCTTGACCCAGGCCGCCTGACGGGCATCAATCGAAATACAATTGAAGAAATGGCCGACAGCAAGGCATCAATGATGCCCAATGGTCTGCTTGATACGCTTTCGCTGGAAGAAGCCCTCGACCTGATTGCCTATCTCAAGTCGGGCGGAAATGCCAACGACACCATGTTCAAGCAGGAAAAAGGCGACGAATGATAATCGGCTTTGCCTGATCGCAATCCAGTACAATGGCCCGCTCCTTCAAAAGGGCGGGCTGTTTCATTTAAACCAAGCGAAATTTCAATTGGTGATTCCAAATGCAACCCCTTAAAAAAACTCGAATCATAAATGCAAATGTCATTCTTGAAAATGAAATTCAGATCAATTCAACGATTGAAATTGAGGGAGAAACAATCACGGCTGTTTTGCCTGAAAAACCAGCCAATACCGAAAATGATATTCTGATTGACGCAGATGGCCAATTTGTTGGCCCGGGCTTTGTTGATATTCATGTGCATGGCGGCGCTGGTGCCGACTTTATGGATGGCACAGAAGAAGCTGTCATTCAGGCCTGTCGGGCACATTTGCGGCACGGCACGACGACAATATTTCCAACGACAACCACTGGCAGCTCTGCTGAAATTCAGGCGATGATTACTGCCTGCCAAAACGTGGCAAAATGCAATCAGGCAGACCTTCTTCCGCATATTCCAGGCATTCATCTTTATGGCCCCTATTTTGCGCCTGATAAAGTTGGCTGCCACAGCGCTGCCGGTCGCCGCGAACCACTTCCTTCTGAATTTCAATTGTATTTTCAATCGAATTTTGTGAGCATTGCCACCTGTGCCGCCGAATTGCCGGGTGCCTCTTTATTTTATGAATCGGCAAGGCAGCATGGATGCCTGATCACCTGTGGCCATTCAAACGCTTCATGGGCGGAAATGCAATCGGCATTTGAGCATGGGATGAGGCATGTTGATCATTTCTGGTGTGCGATGTCGGGTGTTTCGTCGCTTCGGGCCAGGCTTGGCACGCCAATGCAGGCGGGCATGGAACAATTTGTGCTTTTCAATAAAGCCATGAGCACTGAAGTGATTGCCGATGGCGAACATCTTTCCAGGGAACTTCTTGAATTTGCATTTCAAATGATTGGGCCTGACCGGCTTTGTCTTGTGACGGATTCAAGCCGTGCGCTGGATATGCCGCCGGGGTATTACAAATTCGGGCATTTTGAAACAGGCTCTGATTTTCAGAGCAATGACCGAGTCGGGCTCACGCTGACTGGCGATGCCCTTGCAAGTTCCATTCAGGGCATGGATCACATGCTGCGTGTGATGAAACAATCGACTTCAGCCACCCTGCCCCAGCTTTTTCGTATGGCCAGCCTGACTCCGGCACGGCTGACTGGCCTTGCTGGCCAAATTGGCAGTATTGAACCAGGAAAACGTGCAGACCTGCTGATATTTGACAAGCAGTTGAATATCACAGATTGCATTGTTCGCGGAAAACGGCTGGACAGCAATTGAAATGAAATTGAGAAATCGCGTGAACCGTTTTTTCTGGTAGAGGCAATGATTCTCTGTTATTCTGGATAGATCTAAAACCACTAACGGGATGGAGAATCAAAATGCGACTTGCCATTACGCTGCAGGGTATGATTTCAATACTCCTAGTTCATTTGTCGTTGACATGTCATGCCCAGCAGCTTCCATTGGTAAGTGAGGTCGAGTCGCAGCCGCTTGTGAGCAACATCAGGCGACTGCTGAAAGCGCTTGATGATTATGGCCAGCCAATTGACGCCAAAACCCGCGAACAGATTAACGCGAGCCTTGAAAAAGGCGATGTGGTGGCGTTTCAGAAGGCTCTTGACCCACTGGTTTTTATTGGTGTGCATTTAAATCCGGAAGTGCGTGTGAAAGTGGCCAGAGGCGCGGCTGATGCAAGACTTCAGCAGCATGGATACACGGCCAAAATCATTAAAATTCATAATGAAAGCACCGTCACTGCACCGCTGCGAATCAACAGCCCGCAGGCCGGTGCGGTTTACGGCGGTGTGCAGCCACTGACAATGAAACGCATGGCAACGGAAAACCTGGCAACCGATTTAAATAAAGGCAAGCCCGACGATCGATTTATTGATATCAGCGTGCGAAATGATGCAACCTTAAGCGATCGTCTTTCCGGCCTGATCCTGGAATATAAACTGCTGGATATTTCAAGTTCACAGGCCGGCAACCGCGAAGCGATATTGCAATTTGATGTGGGCGAAGGAACGAAAGACCTGGCGAGTCGATTTGAAATTCCCGTTTTATTTCAGATTGCCAGGGCCGAGCCGGTTGCCATCAGCGTGCTTGACGAAACTGGCCAGAAATCAGTTGCCAGGCTTGAAATTCGCGACACACAGGGCCGGGTTTACCCCAGCCAGTTAAAACGCCTTGCCCCTGACCTTTTCTTTCAGCCGCAGATATACAGGGCCGATGGCGATATTGTTGCACTGGCACCGGGCAAGTATAACGTGGTTTATAGCCGAGGCCCGGAATATCTCAGACAGATGAAGGAAATGGAAGTTCGGCCGGGTGCGGGTAATCGCTGGGAATTTCAATTAAAACGCTGGGTCAATACTGAGAATTACGGGTTTTACAGTGGCGACCACCA
Organism: bacterium; assembly: GCA_046076185.1. Taxonomy (GTDB): domain Bacteria; phylum Planctomycetota; class Planctomycetia; order Isosphaerales; family Isosphaeraceae; genus QWQI01. The sequence continues at coordinate 5,393 of JBJTRR010000499.1, forward strand.
CATTCATGCGGCAGGCTGTTCGCATTATGAAAAGCCAACGGAAGGCGTTCGGCCCGAGGATATGTTTCCGCAGGTCAAGGGAGAGGGGCTGAATGTCGGTTGCATTTTGACATGGGGCCCGTGTTATGATTTTCAGCGGAATTATTTTCAGTCGGGGGTTCATAAGCTCAGCGAGCCGAAAACGCTGATTAAATACGATGTGGAAGTCAGCGGGTTTGGCTCGCAGGCTCTTGGGCATGTCTGCCTGCTGAATCTGGCGGATCAGACCTATCCCGGCTCGGATGGTACAAAAGACAAAGGCTGGCCGACCTGGACGACACCTGTGCTGCGATGGACAAAGCAGCAGGGCGGCGTGACCGGATATCCGCATTCTGCCTTGCGTGGCAGCACAAAGGCCTCTGCCGAACTGACGATGAAGCGTTATGACAAAAACGGCGACCAGCATCTGGATGCCGCTGAAATACAATCAACGATTTTACCCGAGCCTTTTGAATTGATTGATGTAAGTGCTGATCGCAGGATTTCATTTAAGGAACTGCTTGAGAGTGTCGAGAAAAATCAGGACATTCTGCCCAATCTTGCCGTGCCTGACATGAACGGCGGCGGCGCCATTGAAATTATGGTCAGCACAGCCGAAGGCGTATGCGATTTCATTTCAGCGATGGATACCGCAAGAATTCCTGAATGGAACACCTGGTATCACATTATGAACGCCGGTTTTCCGCTGAAGGTGAGTGGCGAAACCGACTTTCCATGTATGTCAAGCCAGCGGGTGGGTCAGGGTCGGGTTTATGTTCAGCTTGGAAAACGCAACGAATTGCAATTTGCTGACTGGATTCGCGGTGTTCAGGCTGGGCGCAGCTATGTTTCTGATGGTTATGCCCACGCACTTGAATTTAAAGTCAATGGGGCGAGATCGGGTGAAAGCGTTGCGCTCGATTCACCGGCAGACGTGCAGGTTTCGGCTAAAGTTGCATTTGCTGAAGAAATACCGCTGGGTGTGGCCTATGGTAATCAAAAGCCGCCGCAGGGACGGCGATTGACGGGCGACACAATTGAATTGCATTTGGATCGCTCAAGTGATTTTGAAGTCAAGGGCACACGGCTTGTTGAGCTGGTCGTGAATGGAAAGGTGGTCGAGTCGCGAAAGGTACCAGCCGATGGCAGGGAATATGACTTAAAATGGGATGTCAGGGTTGATCGCTCAAGCTGGGTTGCATTAAGGCATTTCCCCCAGATGCATACCAATCCGGTGAATGTGATGATTGGTGGCAAACCGGTTCGTGCCAGCCGTGCCAGTGCCCTGTGGTGTGCCGAATCAATCAGAAACCTGATTGAAAATCGCATGCGTTTCATTTCAGGTGCAGAAAAGAAAGAGGCCCTGAAAACATTTCAGAAAGCCATTGCAACATACGAAAAAATTGCAGCCGAATGCCCAGAAGGGAGCTAAAAAAAGTGCCCGGTCATTTCTGCCGGGCACTTTTGAATTGAAATGCAATTGGGCGAAATTGTAATCATTCGCTCTTGGCTGTGTCTGATTTGTCAGATTCCATCAGGGCTTCGACAGCGGCTTCCAGGCGGAAAAGCGGCTCGCCGCCGACAATGACCATGCGAACCTTGCCGGAACGATCAAGGAAAAGCGTGGTGGGATAGCCTTCAAAGTTGGGCACCTGTTTCTGGGTCTTTTCATCGCCCAGAACGCAGTTGTAAGGCACCTTCATGCGCTTATTGAATTCTTTGATGGTTTTGATGTTTTCTTTTTCGTCGTCGCCGCCTTCATAATTGATGCCGACGATTTCAAGGCCTTTGGCTTTGTATTTGGCCAGCAGGTCGATGAAGTGCGGAATTTCAGCACGGCATGGCGGGCACCATGTGCCCCAGATATCAACAATGGTGTATTTGCCTTTGAAATCGGCCAGTTTGACACTCTTGCCGTCAAGGTCTTTCAGGTTGAAATCAAATGCAAATGCTTTCTGGCCGGCGATTTTTTCTGCAAATTCCTTACGGGCTTCAGCCAGTGCCTTGCCTTTGAGTTCCTTGACCATCAGTTTGAAATCTTCACGGTCGCGAAGGCCTTTCAGGTCGGCGTCGGTTTCGACCAGCGACACATTGTTCACACCGGCGGCGAATGCGTCTTTCAGCGATGCCATGGCCGCGTCGGCCTTACCGCTTTTGGCCAGCACGCAGGCTTCATTGTAGAAAACCGTTTCGGCAATGAATTTGATTTGCTGGGCGTTTGAATTTTCCGATTTCATCACGTCGCGAAGCATCGTGGCGGCCTTCAGGAAGTAAGGCTCAGCCTTTTTGTCGTCATCCTGGGCGGTGCGCATGGCTGTGGTTTCAAGAATCTGAACCAGCAGCATTTTGGCATCACGATCCTTCGCGTCAGCCTTAATTCCGGCTTCCAGCGAATTGATGGCTTTGTCAAAGTCGGGCTTTTCCGACTTCTGCAGCTCTTCAATCACTTTTTTGACCAGAGCCGAGCCCGGGCCCTGATTTTTTTTCGACTCCTGAGCCACGGCTGTGCCGCAGACGGCGGCCATGATCAGCAGGGCCATGATTTTACGGAAGAACATGAGAAACTGGCTCCGATGGGGTTTCATGGTGCGGGCCAGTCGCAAAAAATGGCTCAATTGCCTTTCGCGCTGACACCCGTTTGATAAACATCATATCCAAAAATCATTTACGTTAGGAAGTGGCGACACCTGGCGAATCGATTGACATAGCTAGCCACTCGACTCTATGATTTTGCTAAAGTGCTTGAAAAGTGACTGTTTCAAACGCATCTGGAGAGGTGTTCAGCGGGTCTGCCGGTATTTTTCGGCAAGTTGACAGGGAAGTGCTTATGTCTTCGCCCAAAAACCAGCGCCGGATCGTCTGGTTTTACGACATGAATGCCACGAAAAACCCCGCCGGGGTGACCCGTCATGCCATGAGTATGCGGCAGGAGCTTCTTGAAAAGTCAGCAGCTGGTCAAATCCAGCTGGCACTTTGCACGGGCAGAATCAGTCATCCTGATATTCTTGCACTCTGGCAGCGGTGGGAAGATTTGCCCAAAAGCGAACTGCCGCTAACGGCCCGCAACATGATGAGGCTGTGGCGGCTGACAAACTGGCCACCCATTACCACCTGGACTGGCCCTGCCGACTGGATTTACACCCCGGCCGAATTTTATGCCGCCAAGGGCAAGGCCCGGCTGGCCGTGACAAGCCACGACACCATTCAGGACCTGGCCTGGCAGCCGCCAAGGCGTAAGGCCATGCTTGAACAGCTTTATGCCCGGGCAGACCTGGTTTTATCGGTCTCGGCCTTCAATACGGTGGAGTTGTTGCGTCATTTTCCGGGGCTTGAAGGCCGTATTGCCGAAGTGCCCAATGCCCCCGATGCCATTTTTAACGAACCTGCCAGTGCCGAAGAGCGTGCTGCAATTCGCGCACGAATCGGGCTTCCCGCCGGCATGCCCTATCTTTTGAGTGTCGCCAATTTTCAGCCCCGAAAAAATCTGCCGGCCCTGGTGCGTGCGGCTGCCAAAGTGCCGGAAGTCGCCGCAGGCGAGCTGGCCCTGGTGCTTGTGGGTGAAGGCTCGTTTGAAGAGATCAGCCAGGTTCGTGCGACGATCCGCGAATGCAACCAGCCGAAAATGCTGGTGCAGATCACCGACTACATGCAGAACGACGACCTGAGGGCCACTTATGCCGAGGCCACGGCACTGGTGTTTCCATCGCTTTGTGAAAGTTTTGGTATCCCGGCCCTTGAGGCCATGACCCAGAACTGCCCACTGGTGCTGGCCAACTCAACCTGCCTGCCGGAAATCGCCAGAGATTCCGCCCTTTATTTCGACCCGACCCGCGAAGATGCCATCACGGCGGCTATTCAGCAGATGCTGGCCAGCCCTGAAGCCACCGCTGAAAAGGTTAAAACAGGGCAAAGGATTGTTAAAGAATACTCGTGGAAAAATTCCGTTGAGAAATTACTGAACGCAATCGACCGATTTTCATGATCGCATCAAAATATATTTAATCATGTAGCCGGTGAGAAGGCCCGGCTAGATGATGATAAGGCTGATTACTCTTTCTCCCTGAGTCTTGAAAGAAATTCCACCACGTCGCGAATTTCTTTTTTGCTGAGCTTTGTCGCAAGGTCGGCAGGCATGGCCGAAATTCCCTTGGCACGCTCTTCGATATCTTTGGCGGGCACGGCCACCAGCTTGGCTTCAGCGGTCATCACCAGCACTTCTTCGGGTGTCTCCTTACGCAGAACACCTGCTACAACTGTGCCATCCTTCAGGCCAAGTACTACCGACTGAAAGCCTTCAGCGATTTTGGCGTTGGGGGCGACAATCGATTCAAGAATTGTGCGTCGGTCGTATCGCTTGCCAATACCATTCAACTCGGGGCCAACATTGCCGCCCTTGTCACGCACAATGTGGCATCGCAGGCAGGCGCCGGCCGTGCTGTTTAATACAACGCTCCGGCCTTCCTCGGGCCGGCCACCTTCCAGGCATTCCAGCCACGCTGCCAGCGGGTCGGAAGGGCTTTTGGCCGAAAGATATTTTTCTACGAGTGGGGCCAGTGTGGTTATCTCGGCTTTTGCCCGCTGCGAGGCGGCTTCAAGCAGGTCAAGCCTTACGGCAGCCGGAACTTTGTCGTCTGTCAGGCGTTTCATCCACTCTGCCAGCAGGCTGTCGGCCCGGGAATCATTCATTGCTTCCAGAGTGGCAAAAGCCGCCTGCTTTTCGCGGTTCGAGGCGTTTTCCAGCA
>JBJTRR010000500.1:0-2209 GCA_046076185.1 bacterium
GTGGGGATCTCGGCCGTGTTGTTCAGGTATTGCGACGCCCAGGTGGAACCACCCATCGCCGCCTGCGTGAAACCAAGCAGCCAGACTTCGTTGCCGGCCTGCTTGAAGTCCATTGTCACCGCCTGATGTACATCATCAAGCTGGCCCAGGGCACTGATCAGCAGCGTGGGCGGAATGGAACGAGACTGGCCATCGTGCAGAAATTCGTTGTAAAGGCTGTCTTTGCCTGAGATAAAAGGCGTTTCCCAGGCGAGGGAAAGGTCGTGGCAGGCCTCGGCCGCTTCGACCAGCCGGTCAAGATTTTCTGCCCGTTCGGGGTTGCCCCAGCAGAAGTTGTCAAGCAGGGCAATCCGGGCGGGGTTGGCACCCACTGCCACACAGTTTCGCACGGCTTCGTCAATCGCCAGGGCGGCCATACGATAACTGTCAACAACACCGGCATGAATCTGCAGGCCATTGGCCACGGCCAGGCCACGGTTGGTGGCAGTCGATGGCCACAGCACGGCCGCATCAGAAGGGGCGTCGGCATTCACGCCGACAAGCGGTTTGACAACCGTGCCGGCCTGCACCTCATGGTCATACTGCCGGATTATCCACTCTTTCGAAGCAATATTTTCATTGGCCAGCAGTTCAAGAAGCTCTTCCTGATGGTTAGGGCTGGGGCTGAAGTCGGGTTCAACCGTTTTCACGGGTGTTGATTCGGCATGGCGGCTTACTCGCGGGCGGCCATCATGCAGGAATTCCATGGAAATATCGCCGACAACGTGGCCGTGATATTTCAGGGTCAGTCGGCCGGTGTTAACAAAACGACCCAGGACGGTGGCTTCCACTCCTTCAGATTCGGCCAGTTGCAGCAGTTCCGTCCATTGATCCGGCGGCACAGCCAACACCATCCGCTCCTGAGCCTCGCTGATCCAGATTTCCGTGTAGGAGAGACCATCATATTTCAGAGGGGCGTTTTCCAGGTCAACCTCCGCACCCAGATCCGCACCCATCTCGCCTACCGCCGAGCTGAAGCCGCCAGCACCACAGTCGGTAATGGCCCGATAAAGCCCCCGGTCGCGGGCCTGCATCAGGACATCAAGCACCATCTTTTCCGTGATGGCGTTACCGATCTGAACGGCTCCTGAACTGACAACTTCCGACTCGCTGGTCAACTCAATTGAGCTGAACGTGGCGCCGTGAATCCCGTCCCTTCCGGTCCGGCCACCCACGGCCACAATATAATCACCGTTAGCCACGCTTTTTTGCGACATGCCTCGTGGAATTAATCCAATCGTCCCGCAAAAGAAGAGAGGATTGGCAAGATAGTCAGGATGGAAGGCCACCGCGCCGTTCACCGTCGGTATTCCCATCCGGTTTCCATAGTCGCGCACACCCGCCACCACACCCTTTAATACTCGCTTCGGGTGAAGCACCCCGGGCGGAAGACAGTCGGCCGGGAAACCTGGGGGAGCTACGCAGAATATATCCGTATTGGCGATTGGCTTGGCGCCCAGGCCTGTGCCCATGGGGTCGCGAATCACGCCGCCAATGCCTGTATTGGCACCGCCGTAAGGGTCGATGGCCGATGGGTGATTGTGGGTTTCAACCTTGAAGCAGACATCGAATTCGTCGTCAAATGTCACCACGCCGGCGTTGTCAGCAAAAACACTCACAACCCAGTCGGCATCCAGCTTGCTGGTTGCGGCAAAAATCGTTTCCTTGAGCAGATTCCGGTATGACCGGCCACGACGTTCGACAGACCCTTTCAGGGTTTTATGCGAGCAGTGTTCCGACCACGTCTGTGCGATGGTTTCAAGCTCGGCATCGGTCGGGTTTCGGCCCTGGCCGTCAAAATGCTTCTGAATGATCTGCATTTCAGCCAGAGAGAGCGAAAGTTGCCCTTCGCGGCTGGTTTTGACGAGATCGGCGTCGGCCATGCCCCTGATCGGCACTTCGATCAGCTTGAAGCGATATTGCCCCGAAGGCTGAAGGTGGCTGATGGATAGCTGGTCAGGCACGGCCATTTCAACAGCTTCGTTCACCAGCAACCGGCGGGTGAGGTCGGGCAGAAAAGCCAAAGGGCCCTTGATGCGATAGGTGCGCATGGTGCGTACGCGCTTCACCTTATGCCCCAGGGCCTGCAGCACGTTCAGGGCAGTGTCGCCGGGTGGGTCGGTCACACCGGGCTTGGGCAGAACGTGAATCAGATGCGTGTTGCCAGCAG
>JBJTRR010000501.1:0-3559 GCA_046076185.1 bacterium
TATGATAAGGACGATCCGATTCAATGCCCGATCCTCAAAGTGGCCAGGGCGTCTGAGCCCAAGCCTGAGGCTACGGCGAAGGCCACCGATGTAAGCAACACGTTCTGGCGATGCTGTTGCAATCATTAGGAATGATATAAGGCCCCATAAGCAGGTGACGCCAAATTCGGCTGGAAGAATCAGGTCTTCGACGTAAAAAGTCTGATTAACCATGAGTGAAATACCAGCCAGAATCGCGAAGAAAAATGCAGTTATAGACTGTTTTTTTGTGAGTGAGGGTCGATTATCATCGACCATGCGGCGAATGCCGGCAATGATCAAAAAAATCAGGATAATAAGGCCGATACATGAAAAGACCAGAAAAACATTTCCGCGAAATCCAAAGAAATTGACAGGGGGAGGTTCGTTGGCTGCCCGGTTAATAGCCATTGTGCCACTTAGTAGCGGGCCGAGGAACCCCATGGCCGCGAAGACACCCCATGCGGCACCTTTTGCGGCATTTGCATTCGGCGCTTTGACAAGCATTGCCGAAACAATAGAGAGCGAGTGCATTAACAACGTCATTACCAGCACTGCCATAAGTAAAATAAATAAACCAATAAGTGATGTCTGATATAAAACGCAGGCCAAAACCAGAAATGGAATAGCTGAAGCGACCAGGATGTATTCGCGGATGGTGCCACCCAGCAGAAAACCGAGATAAAGACTTTGGGGCGACTGGGGGCTGAGGCGGTGAAAATCAATCATGCCGCTGGCACGGGTCACTGATATCATCAGGCCTATTTGCTGAGATCCGACAATCAGCATCATGAAAACCATGCCGCCCATGATGTAACCGGCAGATCGGTCGTAACGCTGATTGCCAAATTCAAATTCCATCCAGAGCAGAGCCGAGCAGATTACAAATATCATCATAATCCATGAAATCAGGCTGGATCGCTTGAGCCGTACTCTTGTCTGCTTTAGGATGATCGGATTATCGAACACAATCGCCGGGTCAAAATAAAAATTGGATGAGTTCGGCACATTATCTGATTGCATTTCGGGTGAGTTTGAAACGGACATATGTGTTCTCTTAGAGGATTGATTAAACCGGAAAAAGCTGGTTTTATGAGACTTCTCTGGCACCAACCTTTAGAAATAGATCTTCCAGTCCTTCGCGTTTGGGAGAAAACGTTGTGACACGAAAACCGTTTTCACAAATGCGTGCCAGCAATTCCGCAACGGCTTCCGGTTCGGTTGTGTTTAAATTCATTGAATATTCGCCTTGTGAGTTGCCTTTTGAAATGTATTTCACTTCCGGGCGAAGCTTTAGCCATTCTTCAAGTTCGAAAGAACGGTTTAGAACGCAAATTTCAATTGTAATTCCTTCGCTGAAGCGGGATTGAACTTCGTCGATAGTGCCCTGCACCACCATTCGACCCTTTTCCATAATGGCTACACTGGTGCAAAATTCGCTCATCTCGCTGAGTATATGCGAACTGACCAGCACGGTTTTTCCTTGAGAGGCTAGGGTCCGAATAATCATTTTCAGTTCGATGCGGGCGTTGGGGTCAAGACCCAATGCCGGTTCGTCAAGCAGCAGCACAGAAGGGTCAGGCAACAATGTTTTGGCAAGCGTCAGACGCTGTCTCATACCGCGAGAAAGTGTGCCTGCAAGAACTTCGCTTTTTTCTGACAGACTGACACGGGCCAGTTCTTCGGCCACACGATGTTTTCGAATCGCTTTTGGGATTTTATAGGCCGCAGCGAAGATTTCCAGATATTCACGGCATTTGAGATCTTCATAAACGGGCGCGAAGTCGGGCATGAAGCCTATGATTCGCTGGGCGGCATCCGGGTCTTCCCGGGCGTCAATGCCACCAATTCGAATGGTGCCGTAGGTAGGTTCAAGAAGCCCAACGATCGCTCGCATTGTTGATGTTTTGCCGGCCCCATTCGGGCCGATGAGCCCGCAGACATGGCCTGCACCGATGTTGATCGAGAGATCGCGAACAGCGCAGAAATCATCATAATCTACCCGCAAATCAGTGACATCAATCATCGGATTTCGTTCCGGGCATTTTCAGAAGAGAGCTGATTCATGACTTGAGTTCACTGAAACTCTATTAGTCTCAATGAGTTTTCATCCTGAGATTATTCGCCGATCGAGAACGATTATTTCATGGAATGATTGATATTTTCAAATTTTTTTGAGATCCAAACATTAAAAACCCACAAAAGTGAAGCAGTCAGCGTGATCAGAATCAGAGCGAGTAACACAACAGCAGCCAGGTGGCTCTCAAGGCCGGTGTGCATGAGCCCCCAGAGCCTGATTGTGAAGATGTCTATACCAGGCGGAGTAACAATATTGCTGGCAGGTAACTCGGCAAAAGCCAAGGCAAAAATGATAAAGAATGCGGCGGCGAGAAGTGGCCCGATACCAGGCAGCACCACTTGTATAAATTTTCGATGAGCAGGGAGTGTGTCAAGTTGAAGCAAGTCTGAGAGTGCCCGAGATCGAGAGGCGACCGCAGGCCAGACCCATAAAACAGCGATTGGAAGTAGTCTGTAAAGCTGAGCCAGAATGACAATTGCGGGTGAGTCATAAACGATTTGCAGAGGCATCCAGACCCATGCGATTGCAAGCCCGGCCACTGGACCAGGTGTAGCCAGTCCAATTGAAAAAGCGGTGATTAACAGAAAAGTTATTCGTCTTGATTGGACCGCCGATTCAGCCAGCAGCCATGCCAGAATCACAGAGAAAAATGCCGTGAGGCCACAGATCAGGAGTGTCGATAACAAAGTGTCTGAAAGATCGGCACGGGCATCACTTAGGTTAAATGCCAGATTTCTCAGCGACCACTTTGGCGATTGATTCAAAAGTGCTATTCCACCAGATCTGCCGGCTCTCCAGATGATGGCCATAATCGGCAAAACCCAGAAGAGAAAAGTTAGGGTGGATATGATGAAAAAAGGTAGCCAAGACTTCTTTTCTCTAGGAATTGAGGCCGATTGAGGCTCATGATTAAATTGGAAAGTTGTAGCTGCTTCCAAGCCTTTGCGGTGTCTGCTGAACCAGAAGCAACAAAGAATTGCTGTAAAAACAGTAGGAGGTAGTGCCGTGGTGGCAGCCGCGGCAAGACCGTCGCCCATCTGGGCCTGTAAGTAAGCTTCCTCAGCGAATGTGCGTTCTTGCACAAGGTCGGTCACAGTCATATCACCGGTCGTCAGCATCAGGATAATAATCGCTGAGGCCTGAATGGCCGGTATGGTTTGGATGAATGTCGAATGAAAGAATGAACGCGGAAATGGATGGTCGAGTGCTGCAAACTCCCGCAATGATTTGTCAGAATGACGCATGACCGAGCAAAAAATCCAGATGAGTATTGGCATCGCGGCAAATGCATGAACCATTGATGCAGCCAGCCAGCCAGTCAGTATCGGCCTGTTCGAAAAGCCAAAAGCCTGAGCTCTTCCGAGATTGCTGAAACTGCCCAGCCAAATTGTGGCAGTGATAGGCAAGGGAATAAAAATGAATAATCGCCAGAATTTCTCAAAAAGTTGCTTGCCTGGCCAG
>JBJTRR010000502.1:0-3589 GCA_046076185.1 bacterium
TAGACCAGATCAAATCAGGTCAATATCAAAAAGAGGACTGAACGGTTACAATTTTTACTCATTCCGAAAATCCGTTACAACCGATCACAAGGTAGTAACATATTGAAAATAATTGACTGTTTTCATTTTTTCACTGAGATATTAAATCTGATGTGGCAATAGATTTGTTGATGATTTGGCCATTTCGATTTTTATTTTTTAACATTCAAGAAAGGAGAGCATCCGATGGGTATTTTTACACTGAAGAAGTCTTCGGGCGGCAAGTATTACTTCGAACTCAAGGCTGGTAATAATGAAACGATTCTCGTGAGTGAAATGTATCAGACCAAGGCCAGTGCCAAAACCGGAATTCAGTCGGTCAAGGCCAATGCCCGCAGAAAGTCGGCTTTTGTCGTTGGCACATCGCTTGACGGCAAAGTCTATTTCAACCTGAAGGCGACCAACGGTAAGGTTATCGGCACGAGCGAAACCTACGAGTCAGCTCTTGCTATGGTAAATGGCATGGATTCCATCAAGTCGAATGCGAAAAAAGCAGTCGTCGTTGATTTGACAAAATCCTGAAATCATTTCATTTCAATAAAACCCTGATGTCACTTCTTCCATAGGGATATCAGGGCTATTTTTCATTTTAAGCTCATCCATTTTGGAGCTTTTTCGAGCCATCGTGCCATATCAATTCAAATTCCTCGTCAAGCGATTGATTTACGCCTTTCAAACCCGCCACCACATTACCAGCCCAGTTTAAATAATCGATCTGCCGATCTATCGACCAATCCATAGGTGGAGCAATCATCACTGATTTCAAATTTGCAATTTTATCAGCAATCTTGATGCATTTCGCCTCATTACTTTTTTTCGGGGCATTTTCAATCTGTAACCGCTTTCGTTCTTCCTTTGGCAGCAATTTATCGTCAGTACATTCACAAACAAAACCTGCCACTCGCTCTCCAAATGCAAACTCAATTTCTTCACGAGTCGTCTGGGTGTCCTCAATGGTGTCATGCAAAAGGGCAGCAATTAAAACATCTTCATCAACGATTGCACCAATTGAAGAGAGAATCCAGGCCACTTCCAAAGGATGGTTAATGTAAGGACTGGCTGAAGGATCCTTTCGCCGCTGGTTAGTGTGTTTTTTGGCAGCAAATAACGTCGCCTGCAAAATTCGATTCATTGCTGATTGTATTTCCATATCAAAAAAGACACGGTTTCCCGTGCCTTATGGTTAGAGTTTCAATTCACCCCGATTTAATCCCATTTCAGAACAGCACCAGTATCGGCCGAAGTTGCCATTTTGGCATATCTTGCCAGAAAACCTCGAGTCACCCGGGGGGCAGGCGGGACCCACGCCTTTTTCCGCTCGACCAGTTCGGCATCCGAGAGTTTTACTTCCAGCTTGCCGGCCATAATGTCAATTGCAATGATGTCACCGTCTTGCAGTTGCCCAATTGGCCCGCCCACTGCGGCTTCCGGGCTGACGTGACCGATGGATGCACCAGCTGTGCCACCCGAAAACCGCCCATCGGTCACCAAAGCACACTTGTCATCAAGCCCCACAGCCTTGATCGCCGTAGTCGGTGCCAGCATTTCCTGCATGCCGGGCCCGCCCTTGGGCCCTTCCTGCCTTACCACGACCACATCGCCGGCTTTCACCTTGCCAAAGACAATTCCGTTGTAGGCATCAACTTCGCTTTCGAAGATAATTGCGGGGCCTTCGTGCCTGAGCATGCCAGCACTGACGCCCGCAGTTTTCACTACCGCTCCGTTCGGTGCCAGGTTGCCATAAAGCACGGCCAGACCACCTTCCGGCGAATAAGCCTTGGGAACTTCACGAATCACGTCAAACGGGTCGAAACCATCTGGTGCCGGTCCGCCAAATCCATGACCATCTGCAGTGGGTGCTTCCAGCACGGCCAAAGCTGCTTCGGCCACTTCGCCGCTTGACCAGGCGGTACTTGATCTCACACCACCGGGCATCACAGCTGTCCACTTTTTCGCTTCAGTCGCCGCTTGAGCAGCCCTGACATCATATTCTGCAATATTTTCGCCGATCGTCTTGCCTGTTACAGTTTTGCATGAAAGGTCAAGCGTGCCGGGTCGCCCGCGTTCGACTGCCCCCAGAATGCCGTGAATACCGCCAGCCCGGGCCACATCTTCTATGTGATATTTGCCAGAGGGCGACACCTTGCAAATATGTGGTGTCCGCTTGCTCACGGCAGCGATCCGTTGAAGGTCAAATGGCACTCCGGCTTCATGGGCGATTGCCAGAATGTGCAAAATGGTGTTGGTCGAACCGCCCATGGCCATATCAAGCACCATTGAATTGTCAAAAGCGGCGAGAGTCGCAATTTCCCGCGGCAACAGCCCATGCCCTGGCCCTACTTTGGCGAATTGCTTTGCCATTTCGACGATGCGGAACGCAGCATTGCGGAAAAGCGTTTTGCGTTCTCCTGAGGTGGCGAGAATTGTGCCATTGCCTGGTAGGGCCATTCCAATGGCTTCAGCAAGACAATTCATGCTGTTCGCCGTGAACATACCCGAGCAACTGCCGCAGGTGGGGCAGGCGGCTTGTTCTATGTCCAGCAGTTCCTCTGCTGAAATCTGGCCTGATTGGCGTTTGGCTCCGGCCACAAAGGCGTCGATCAGATCAACGGTCTTGCCGGTTGAAGTCTTACCAGCCTCCATAGGTCCGCCAGAGACAAAAATCGTTGGAATATTTGCCCTCATGGCTCCCATGAACATGCCAGGCACGATCTTGTCGCAGTTGGGTATGCAGATCATGGCGTCGAAACGGTGGGCCTCGATCATCGTCTCAACGCTGTCTGCAATAATTTCACGTGAAGGCAGAGAAAATTTCATGCCCGGGTGGCCCATGGCAATCCCGTCATCAACGCCAATCGTGTTAAAAATAAAAGGTACGCCCCCTGCCTGACGCACACAGTCCTTCACATAATTCCCGACTTCCTGAAGGTGAACGTGGCCTGGAATAATATCAACATGGCTGTTACAGATGGCGATAAATGGTTTATCCCAGTCATCCTCTCGCACACCTGTGGCCCGAAGTAGGCTACGGTGAGCTGCGCGGTGATCGCCACGCTTGATGGTGTCGGAACGGGAGAACGACTGACCGTTTGATTCGCTGCTCATCTTCTACACTCTGATGGTTGAATTCGGGGCTCTTGATTATCTCTGAGGAGAACCCATTGGTGATCATTCTACAACGAAAGGTGCCTCATTTGCACCTTTCAATCGTAAGTTTTTTTACCAACAATCATTGGCATCATAGTCACTCAAGCAAAACACGAATGAATTTAGCACGAAACCTATCAATGAACCTGATATCCTACACAACAATACCTTTTTTGACCTTGGTCTAACTGTCTCTATCATACCACTCTGACAGGCCTTTTCAGGCACAAGCTACCCTAGAGTAAGAGTTTGGAATATATCAGAAGAAGTCGTGAACTGTTCGCGGGTGCAGGAACACCTTTGTATTTCAGGCGGCCATTGTTTTGGGTTTTATCGGCTGCGCGTAACAATGCCCTGTTCGATTCTGCAAATGATTCTCCAAGCTTTCGTCCTCGCTTTGCCA
>JBJTRR010000503.1:0-1159 GCA_046076185.1 bacterium
GAGATCAGGCCCAAATGCCACAGGCCCTGAGCCAGCAAAACCAGACCGGCGACGAGTGAAAGCGTGGCATGCACATTCAGCAGGTGGTGCCAGCGGTGGTCGGCCCATGAACCAGCAAAACCGGCCACGGCGCCAAGTAGCGTATAGGTGCTGATTCGACCGGCAGAATATACCAGTTGTCGAATAGCGTTTTGTAGAGTAGAAGATGATCCCAGGCCAATACCCATGGCAAAGCCGCCGCACAAGCCCACGCAGTGGGCTGAGCCGAGCAAGCCGCCCATGAACACCAGTGGGAGAGCAAGATTTATGTATTGGCCAGTGCCTGCCATGCGGGTGCCGCCTGTGGTGAAGACTTGTTCGATTCGGGCAAGTCGCCAGAGTGGCTGTTTTTCCACGAGCCCGAAACGACAGCCAAGCTTGAAACAAACATGATCGCCGCGGCCATGGTTGGGCTTAACAGCCCAATAGTCGCGAAAACCAGACCAATGATATTATACAAAAAAGCCCAGAAAAGGTTGCGCCGGATTCGGCGAACGGTGGCCCGCGAAAGATCAAGCACCCAGGGCACGGCCGCAATATCGTTGCCCAGAATGCACACGGCGGCATTGTCTCGCATGAGGTCGGCACCGGCACCGAGGGCAATACCCACGTCGGCCGTGGCCATCGCCGGAGCATCGTTATATCCTTCACCCACGAAGGCAACACGGTGCCCGCCATTGCGGGCGGAAGCCACAATTTCCTGCTTCTGCCGGGGCAGAAGCTCTGCATGAAAGGCGATGCCAAGGCGATCGGCAAGCCGCCGGGCAGCCTGGGAATGATCGCCTGTCAGGATGGAGAGGTTATATTTGACAGACGAATTTTTCAATAATTCAATGGCTTGCCTTGAATCAGGCCTGAGTGATTCATCAAAGCTGAATATGGCTGACTTCAGATGATTCTGACAATCGGCAAAAACCAGAATACTTCTTCCTTCATCTCGTTCTTTTTGAAGTTCTTCGCAAAGGTTCCCGGCAATTGGCAAATGCAATTCTTCCATGAATGTCGGGCTGCCAAGAATAGCCAGGGGTTCTGACTTTGGTTCGTCCCGCCAGGCGATCCTACAACGGCCAGGATGGGTGTCGATTGACATTTTTTCATCTGTAAGAGAAAGATCATTTAA
>JBJTRR010000504.1:0-8413 GCA_046076185.1 bacterium
TTTACCCGTTTCTATTTGCGTTGGTTTTGTTTCCCGGCAGAAACTCTGTGATAGCGGAAGATATTCTGATTCGTGGTGCAACGGTTTACGATGGTTCGCCCAGGCCAGGCGAAAAGCTTGACGTTCTGATTTCTGGCGAAATAATCAGGGCTATCGGTAATTCAATCAATCAGTATAGACCAGGCACCCGGGTGATAGATGCTACGGGCCTGATTCTCGCCCCCGGATTCATAGACCTTCATAACCATTCCGATACTTCCATCGTCGCAGAAAAGACAAGGATTAACAGTAATTTTACAACTCAGGGAGTGACGACCATTATCACCGGCAACTGTGGCGGTGGTTCGACCGATGTAAAACAACTGTATGATTCGATCAATTCCAAAGGCGCTGGTACGAATGTTATTCATTTGATTCCGCATGGTTCCATCAGGGAACAGGTAATGGGCAGCGCGGATCGCAAGCCATCGGCAGATGAAATGGCACGCATGAAAGTTCTTTTTGAACGTGAAATGGGCCGTGGAGCTTGGGGAATGAGTACTGGGCTGATTTACATTCCCGGCAAATTTTCGGAAACCGATGAACTCATTGAACTCGCAAAGTTGGTGGCAGATCGTGGCGGCATTTACGCCAGTCATATCCGGAGCGAAGGCAGCGGGCTGATTGAGTCGGTTAACGAAGCTGTCAAAATCGGGCGAAAAGCCTCGATTCCCATTCACATATCCCACCTGAAGGCCAGCGGGCAGGCCAACTGGGGCAAGATTGAAGAGGCTTGCCAGCAAATAGAAAAAGCCCGTGAGGCAGGTATGAAGGTAACGGCCGATCAATATCCATACGTGGCTTCAAGCACAAGGCTTTCGGCCATGATTGTGCCCGACTGGGCCCGAGTGCTAACCAAAGAGGAACTTCAGAAAAAATTAAACGAGGCAGGCCAGCGGCAGAGACTTGCGAAAGATATTCGCAGCCAGATTTCAGGGCGTGATGGCGGCCATTCCATCATGATTTCGCGGTTTACACCCCGACCCGGCTTTGTCGGCAAGCGGCTGGATGACATCGCTGCATCTGAGAAAAAAACAGTGGAAGAGGTCGTTATCGACATTATGACAGCTGGCGATGCCGGGGCAATCTCTTTCGGGATGAGCGAACAAGATGTTCGTTATGGAATGAAAAAGCCCTATGTGGCAACCGCTTCTGATGGAAGTGCACACCAACCGGGCAGTGGCGATAAGCCACACCCACGGTCATATGGCACATTTCCCAGAAAAATCCGCTATGCTCTTGATGAAAAAGTCATCAGCCTTGAGCAGGCAATTCATGCCGCAACCCAACTTCCAGCCGAAATCATCGGGCTAAAGGATCGTGGCCGAATCACGCCTGACATGGTGGCCGATATTGTTGTTTTCGATCCAAAAACGTTTCGCGACCGTTCGACATTTGAAGATTCAACAGTTCTTGCTGAAGGTGTCAGGTATCTCTTGGTCAACGGCGTATTTGCCATTAGTGAGGGCAAACTGACGGGAGCCATGCCGGGGCGCGGACTGGTTCACCCCACAACAAAGGTGGCAACGGCGATTATCGAAGCCGATTTGATCTGGACTGGTGACGTCAAACACCCATTCGCCAAAGCCATGGCTGTGAAAGGCGATCAAATTATCGTTACAGGCGAACTGGCTGAGATCGAAAAAATGTCAGGGCCTGGCACGAGCCGGGTGAAATACCATGCAGGTGCCATGATCGTGCCCGGGCTGATAGATTCCCATGCCCATTTATCTATGCTGGGCTCAAATCTTGACGAACTTGATCTGCGTCAATTGACAACAGAACAGGCTGTGGCCGAGGCCGTTAAAAAAAGGGCTGATGAAAGGCCGGGTGGCGGCTGGATCATTGGTCGAAACTGGGATCAATCACTCTGGCCCGGGCAAGTCTTTCCAGGCAAGCTCTCTCTGGACAAATTAGTTCCCGACAGGCCGGTCTGGCTGGTGCGAGTTGATGGACACGCCGGATGGGCCAACAGCGAAGCACTTCGTCGGGCCAAAGTCACCAAAACCAGCAAAGTGCCTTCAGACGGCCAAATGATCATGTCGTCGGATGGAGAGCCGTCGGGGCTTTTTATTGACGGGGCCATGGGCCTGGTGAGTCGAGCGATTCCCGCCGTCGATGATGAAACGATGCGTCGGCGAATGCTGTTCGCCCAGGCCGAATGCCTTAGACTTGGCCTGACCGGCGTGCATGATGCCGGGCTTGACACGCAGGAGCGACGCGTTCTTGAGCAGATGGATCGATCTGGCGAGCTTCTCCTTCGTGTTTACGGAATGGCATCGGCCACTGCCGACCCTTCGGCGTTTTTCCGCAACAATGCACCCGGCTTAACAATCGGTGGCAAAGGGCGTTACGAACTTCAGGCGATGAAATTCTTTATTGACGGGGCCATGGGCTCGCGTGGGGCACTTTTGTTTGAAGATTATTCTGACCAGCATGGGCACCGTGGCCTGCAACTGATTGACGAGAAATTGCTTGAAAAGTCAGCCCGAACGGCACTTGAAACAGGGTGGCAGGTGTGCACCCATGCCATCGGCGACCGTGGCAACGCTCTGGTTCTTGATGCTTACGAAAAAGCCATGGCGGCCATACCAAAAGAGCAGTGGATTAAGCAGGATCCAAGATTTCGGGTTGAGCATGCGCAGGTGGTGCGTCGAACTGATGTCAAGCGATTTGCGTCGTCAAACATCATCGCAAGTATGCAACCTTCTCACGCTTCAAGCGACCAGAGGTGGGCCGACCTGCGACTGGGTGATGAAAGAGCCAAGGGTGCATATGCCTGGCGATGGTTTGTTCAGGATGGTGTGAAAATGGCTTTTGGAAGCGATTTTCCTGTTGAAGTGGCCTCGCCCCTTTGGGGTTTCTACGGGGGATTCACCCGTAAGGCGGCGGATGGTACGCCGCCAGCCGGCTGGCGCCCAGAACAGCGCCTTACGATGGAAGAATTATTGACCGGCTTCACCACAGGCTCGGCCTACGCTCAGTTTGCCGAAAACCGGCTTGGTCAATTGAAAGCAGGTTATCAGGCTGATTTTGTCGTTTTTGACCAAAATCTGCTTAAGGCCAAAGACGCTGACATCATGAAAACCAGAGTATTGGCAACATGGATCGCAGGCGAGTTGACAAAACCGTAAAAAAATTGACCTGTTGCTTGCGATATATTAAGAAAAAGGCGGACTTATTATAGGGAATGACCACTTTCGAAAAAAATAAAGCAGCCGGTTAAAACCGGCAGATCATACATGTATTGTCGATAATTACTCAAATTGTATTATGAATTTGTTTTGAAATGAACTAAAATATCAGGTTAATCGTAATGAACAGTGAGAATGGAATACTCTTCCTAATCACCATGGAATCCAAGACTTCGAGATCATCACAACCATGAGATTTGCCCACAAGATCATTTTCTGTTCCCTGGTGACGGCTGGATTCGGTGCCATCAGTCATCAAGCATCAGCACAACAGCAGGCAGCATCCGAGAAGCCCGCATTAACAGCGGAACAGATGGAGGTCGTGAAGGCCTCGGAAAATTTCGACAAAGCCTACAACTCAGGTGACTCCGAAGCGATTGGCGAAACTCTGGCTGATGATGTTCGGGTGGTTGATGAACTTGGCGACGTTTACGAAGGCAAGGCCGCAGTTAAAGAACTTTACGCATCTTCGTTCACTGCACCGAACCGCAGCACCCTCAAAACCAGCGTTGAATCCGTAAGGATAGTTGCACCAGGTGTAGCTGTAGAAGAAGGTGTTTCCTATTCGACATCAGAAGCTGGCGAAACAACATCGACCACTTATCAGGCAGTGTATGTGAAAAAAGAGTCAGGCTGGAAACTGACCCAGCTTCATGATTATGCCATGCCTGTTGCAAAAGATTCGGGCGCACACTCGGAATATTTGACGGTTCTTGACTGGTTGGCCGGTGACTGGGTTGCCGAGACACCTGAGGGTGTTGTTTCGATTCATGCCCAGTGGGTTGACGATGGCAACGCCATCGAAGCCACATTTTCTCGCGGTGGCAGCGATCGTAAAAGCCTTGCCCGTGTGCGGATTGGCTATGACCCGAGCAAGAAGCGGATCAAGTCCTGGACGTTTGACAATGCGGGCGGTCATGGCGAAAGCAGCTGGTCGAAAGTTTCCGACCAGAACGCCTGGCTTTTGAAGAACGAAGCCATATTGCCCGATGGCAAAGTGGTGACGGCAAGCCAGCTTCTTACAATAGACCCCTCAGGCAACAAATTCTCCTGGGCCACCTTCGACAGAGCCATTGATGGCTTGACGACACCCTCCCGCGAGGAAATGGTTCTCACACGCAAGGCCCCTGCACCTAAACCAAATAAGGAAGCCACTGCGGCTCCTGCTACAAAATGATTTCCGTTTCAGGATTTTGAAATCAGAATTGCAGAAGTCAGAAGCGGGGAGAAGATGAAATGAGTCATTCAGCGCGTCGGCTTATCAGATTTTCACGTAAAATCACGGCAATTGGCCTGATTTTCACAACCGCCGTACCGCAGGTGTGGGCCTGGCCGGGTGGTGGTCGAGGTCCGGGGGGCGGCGGTCATCCCGGCGGCGGCGGTGGCGGCTTTTCTGGTGGCGGTTTCCGTGGAATGAGCGGTGGTGGTGGCGGTGGAATGACCAGACCGGCAATGCCTTCAGGTGGTGGCGGTGGAATGGCCAGACCGGCCAACCCCGGCGGCGGAGCAATCAATCGCCCTAATATCCAGCCAGGTGCTGGTGGCGGAGGTATCAACCGACCGGCCAACCCCGGCGGCGGAGCAATCAATCACCCTAATATTCAGCCAGGTGCCGGAGGCGGAGGCATCAACCGGCCGGCCAACCCTGGCGGCGGAGCAATCAATCGCCCAAATATTCAGCCGGGTGCTGGTGGCATTGCCAATCGACCTAATATTAATCCCGGCCCCGGTGGCCCCAAGCCTGGCGGCATAGTTCCCGGGCAGCCTGGTGGTGGAAATAAGCCATCGATTGGTGCTCGTCCACCTTGGGCCGGTGGTTCAGGTGGCAATTCGGGAATTGCACAGAGACCTGGCACTGTCGGGCCAGTGGGCCCCGGTGGAATCAATCGCCCAGGTGGTGGCGGGTCTGTTAACCCTGGCCTCAGACCTGGAAACAATACCAAACCATCGCCCGGTTTTCGTCCTGACACGGGCGGTAGCACCAAACCTGCGCCGGGCCCGGGCGGCAGCGGGATCGTTGGGCCTGGTGGAATTAATCGCCCAGGTGGAGGAACAGGCGGCGGGCTTAACCCTGGCCAGCGACCAGGCACTGGTGGTATCACGAAGCCAGGTGGCGGTGGTAACAATCCTGGGAATCGCCCCGGTGGCGGCGGCAGTGGTATCGTTGGTCCCGGCGGAATTAACCGACCCGGTGGAGGTGGTGGCGGCATCGGCTCGGGTATCGACAAGCCCATCGGCCCCGGTGGAATCAATCGCCCAGGTGGCGGTGGTGGCGGCATTAATCCAAATAATCGCCCTGGTGGCGGTGGCATTGTCGGCCCCGGTGGAATCAATCGCCCCGGTGGCGGTGGTGGCGGAATCAATCCAGGCAACCGTCCAGGTGGCGGTGGTAATTTCAACCCCGGTGGCAATAACAATAACATCAACATCAATAACAACAACATTATTGGTGGCAACAATGTGAACCGGCCCGTTTACAATCGCCCCGGGTATAACGGTCCTGGCTGGTGGAATGGTGGCGGACGACCTGGCAACAACGGCATTGTCGGCCCCGGCGGCACTTACGGCCCAGGCAGCGGCTGGTGGACAAATCGTCCAGGTGGGTGGGGTTACGACAACAACTTTGGTGGCTATCGCCCTGGCTACTGGAACTATCACAACAACTGGCACAATGGCGGCTGGGGCTGGTCTCGCCCAATCATCAACAATTACTACGGCGGCTATAACAACAGCAACTGGTGGGCTTGGGGTCTGGGCGGCTTCGGCTTGGGCTACCTTACTTCCAGCATGTTTGGCTGGGGCATGGGGTCGTCACTCTACAACTGGGGTTATACCGGTTATGTGAACCCCTATTACAGCTATATTCCCCAGAGCACGGTCGTGGTTCAGCAACAGCCAGTGGTTATTGAGCAACCTGTAGTTCAGCAGCAGGCCCCGTATGACTACAGCCGGCCACTGAACACGGAAGCCCCCATGCCATCGCGTGAGGAAGCTGACCCGGCCCTGACGGTTTTTGAGAAAGCTCGAGAAAGCTACATTGCCGGGAATTTTGATGAAGCCCTCAGTGGCGTGAACAAGGCTCTTGAGAAGCTGCCCAACGATGCAGTGATGCATGAATTCCGTGGTCTTTGCCTTTTCGCACTTGGCCGCTATGGCGAAGCTTCAGCCACGATCTATCCGGTTCTTGCCGTTCAGCCGGGTATGGACTGGACAAGTCTTTCCAGCCTTTACAGCGATGTTGATACATTCACAGCCCAACTTCGCAAGCTCGAAAATTATCGTGATGCCAACCCTGATAACCCGGCCGCACGCTTCCTGCTCTCTTATCTCTATCTCTCAATGGGGTATAGAGATCAGGCCAGGACGGAACTGGAAAGACTTGTCAAACTGCAACCGACAGACAAGGTATCTGCCTCGATCCTGAAAGTCATCAGTAATACTGATGAATCAGGAAATGTCGTAGAAACCGCTCCAGCACCTGAACAGCCTGCTACCGCCGCTGCTAACCAGCCAGCATCAGAACCTGCTAAACCAGGAGAGAAAGAAACGGCTGCGGCAAATGCAGCAAATGCCCCGGCGGCTGACACACTAGTTGGGAAATTTGTTGCCAAGCCTTCGGCAATCGACACCATTACGCTGGAACTGGGTGCCGACGGCACTTTCAAATGGTCAGTGGCCTCAGGCAGCCAGACTCCCAGAGGATTTAACGGAAAATTCGAATATCAGGATGGGGTTCTCGCTCTGCTCTCCGACCAAAACGGGCAGCGACTGGTCGGCCGACTGACCAAATCGGACGACGGCCAATTCATTTTCAAAGTGGTTGATGGCCCGGAAGGAGACACTGGCCTGAACTTCAGCAAATCGTCCTGAACGATTTTTCAGTGACAACAACAAAAGCCAGGTAGCGATTTGTACCGTCGCCTGGCTTGTTTATTTATTCGATGAAACACCAAATCGATGAATTTGAGATTAAACGAATAAAATCGTCCATGTGGACGTTTTGGTCGATTAACCTATAAATTAGATGTAGTGATTAGAAATCACTTCAAAGGAAGTAAGTACACTCAACTCAAGGAGTTTGACCCATGCGTAAGATTCTCTTCGCCGTGATAATGTCTGTTGTTGCAACCCCGGTGTTTGCTGCTGACAAAGATATTGTTGATACCGCTGTTGGTGCAGGTTCATTCAAAACTTTGGTTGCAGCTGTTAAGGCTGCTGGTCTTGTTGACACGCTCAAGGGCGAAGGTCCTTTTACTGTCATGGCCCCAACAGACGAAGCTTTCGCCAAACTGCCAGAAGGCACAGTCGAATCTCTTCTGAAGCCTGAAAACAAAGATAAACTGATCGCAGTTCTTACATACCACGTAATTCCTGCCAAGGCCATGGCTGCTGACGTTGTTAAACTGGATGGCAAGAAGGTTAAGACCGTTCAGGGTTCTGAAGCCACCATTAAACTCGATGGTGGTTCAGTAAAGATCGACAAAGCCAAGGTCGTCAAGACTGACATAGTCTGCAAGAACGGTGTGATTCATGTGATCGACGCTGTGATCCTGCCCCCAGCCAAGTGAGTGTTGATCAGCATTGATCGAGGAAAGACATGGTTAAATGCCATGTCTTTTTTTGTTGGGAAAAATGCTAAATTTTCGGTCTGGATTGTTTCCATTCACGCATTCAATTAAGATATTATGAAATACCTGAGTCGTCGCTATCCCAAGACTTCCAGTCGCGTTCGGAGCCTGCCTCATGCCCGTCAGGACAAATCTACTGAAGTTTGCGTTTTTTCTGGGATTATACTGCTCAATGCCGGCTTGGGCACAGACTCCGACAGATTCGAAAAATGAGCCTCGTGGCCTGATCCTTGAAGATGCACCGGCAATTTTTGTACCGGCTCATCCTGAAAAACTCGACAGCAAGAAACTTCTTGAAGTTGCCGAGCTTTACGCAGCAGGGCGGGCCCACGAATCGCGACGGGAATGGAATGAAGCGATTGAACTTTACGAACAGTGTGCCAAAATTGACTCCGATAATGCGGCTGTTCTGAAGCGGCTGAGCCGCCTGAATCTGGCTCTCAGCAAAATGGAGCCGGGCGTTGAGTATGCAAAAAAGGCATTGGCGATAGATCCTGATGATTCCAGCACCTTGCGTCTGGTGATCAGTTATTACGAACGCCGTGGTCAGTT
>JBJTRR010000505.1:0-3023 GCA_046076185.1 bacterium
CCGTGATTCGGCCCGACACCAGAATTGGCCTGAAAGTCACCTCGGCCACGCCAATTTTCAATACTTCGCCAGCCTCTGACAATGCATCCGTCACCGTTTATAACGACGACGGCACCGTCAGTTTCGACACCACCTCAGAATTGCCGGTGCGTGAAGGTGGCCTGGTCACTCTCAGCCTGGTCAGAGCTGGCGCCCTCACCCTGCCGGTTGATGTGCGCGTGGTGCCATCGACAGTTTCCGGTAATGAAAGCTGGCAGAAGCTGATTTCCGCCCTGCCCGGCAGCGGTATGGTTCACTTCAACCCCGGCCAGCTACAGGCATCCATCACCGTTTCGGCCATTCAGGATATGGTCGTCAAACCCGACTCAAAAGTCCTGCTTTCCATCGTCTCAACCACACCAACATTTACAGTCGTAAGCGGCCAGCGAACTCTGCTGGTTCAGAATGATGACGGCACGGTCAGCTTTGAACCCGGCACTGAACTTGCAATGAACGAAGGCACTGAAACAAGTGTCACACTCACACGTACTGGTGCCATAAACGATTCGCTTGATATCAAGGTTACGCCGCAGGATCTCGCCAATCCGACTTCCGTCTGGCAAAGCCTCATCAGCCCGCTTGCCAATAGCGGCAATGTTCATTTCGACCCGGGCCAGGCACAGGCGACCTTCAAAATCAGGGCGATTGCTGACGGCATCGTGCGGGCCGACACCCGTTTTAATCTTCTGCTTTCCACCAATCAGGTCGGCTGGTCATTCCCGACTTCCAGCCGCTCTGTTCTCGTTGTGAACGACGACTCTTCTCTGGCCTTTCAGGACTCCGCCGAACTTCGCCTGGCAGAAGGTGGCCAGACACAGCTCACGCTGATTCGGACAGGCTATCTGGGCAACTCTCTCAATGTCAAAGTCACGCCGCAGGATCTCTCCGGCGCATCCATTTCCTGGCAAAGCCTGATCAGCCCACTCGCCGGCAACGGCATCGTCCATTTTGAGCCCGGCCAGGCCGTCAGCACATTGAATCTTCTTGCACTTGAAGACGACATTGTTCGCCCCGACACCCGTTTTAACCTGGTGCTTTCCACGACTGATGCCAATGTCCAGATCTTGTCAGACACTCGCTCTGTTCTGGTCATGAATAACGATCAGGACAAGCCAGGCACCTTCCAGTTCTCGCCCGATTCGGTCAACCCGTTTGTCAGCGAAGGTGCCGGTAAAGCCAGATTGACGGTTGTCAGGTCGGGTGGCTCGGCCGGTTCCGTGGTCATCCCCTGGTCATACACCCAGACATCGGGCCCAAAACTCATTACGTATAAACCCGCTGACCTCGTTTTTGCCGCCGGTCAACTCTCAGCCATAATTGAAATTCCGCTGGTGAACGACAAAATTGCCCTGCCAGACCAGATCTTCACACTGCAGCTTGGCACGCCCAAGACCGCCGGAGCCCTGCTTGGCGCTGTCATCACAGCCAACCTGACAATTCAGGACGTCGACCCTAAACCCTCGTTCACGAAACTGGCCGGCAAACGCACCAGGCAGCAGCTTGCCTCGCTCGACGCCCTCTTCTCCGACAAACTCGACCCAACTTCCACGAAGCTCACATCCATCTGGAAAGTGACTGATGCCGGTGTCGATGGCCTCTTCGGCACGGCCGACGACCTGAACATCGGCCTGAAGAGTGCGGCCTACAACGCAACCGCAAAAAAAATCACCCTCACTTTTGCCACGGCTTCCAAAAGTGCCACGCCCCGCAATTACATGGTTTCGCTCAACGCCAGCGGCCTGAAAAATATCAACAAGGCCCCTCTGGCCGGAACAATCGTTCGCACCATCAAAATTTAACCCGCCCCGGCACACTTTCGCCTGATTGACGCCGCTACCTATAATACACCAAGGCCATAGCTGAAGGCCTGCCCATTCCGGTCATTACAGGCATTGCCACTTTGAACCGACACCCCGAGCCAGCCTCCCTGAACACCTCTCGCCGAAGGCTTTTACGCCAAGGCATTAGCCTGTTCTCGGCCTCTGCGTTTTTCACCGGCTGCTCAAAACTCACGGGCGACACGCCCGACTTCGTCTGGGGCATCCGCGGCAGCAAGCCCGGCTGGCTTTCGAAGCCTCGCGTAGCTGCATTCGACGCCGACGACAATCTCTACATTGCCGACCTGACCGACCGTGTCCAGGTTTTTGATCGCGACGGTAAATACCTGCGCCACTGGAACATGCCTGCCCTGAACGTGGATGGCCCCAGCGGCCTGACGGTTGATCGGCTGGGCCGGGTGCTTGTCGCTGACACCCATTTTTACCGCATCATGATTTACGACCGCTCAGGCAATCTTCTGCAGCAGGTTGGCAGCGGAGTTCAGGGCTATTCTCCCGGCCTTTTCGGCTATCCGACCGACTGCGTGATCGACAGCCAGGGGCTGATTTATGTCAGCGAATATGGCGATAACGACCGCATTCAGGTCTTTTCGCCACAGGGCGACTGGATTCGCCAGTGGGGCGGCCACGGTTATGAACCTGGCCAGTTTCTTCGCCCCCGGGCCATGGCGATCGACGAAAACGACGAACTTTATGTCGCTGACAGTTGCAACCACCGCATTCAGGTTTTTGATACCTCAGGCAAGCTCATCCGAAGCTGGGGCGAGCGAGGCAGCCAGCCCGGCCAGATGAGCTATCCGTATGATATCTGCCTGGGCCCTTCAGAAACTCTTTTTGTGTGCGAATATGGCAACAGCCGCGTGCAGAAATTCGACCGCAAGGGCCAAAGCCTTGGCCTTTGGGGCGGCCCGGGCCGTGGCCCCGGCCAGCTCAACAACCCCTGGGCCCTGGCCGTCGACAGCCGGGGCGATGTCTCCGTCATCGACAGCAATAATCATCGCGTTCAGCGGTTCAGGCTATGAATTCCGATCAGAAATTGCGAAAATGCTAGCACTTGAGAAAATCGCTTGCGACATCACCTGAACCGGAAGTGATCGCCACCGAATAGGCCAGATGAGCTATCCGTATGATATCTGCCTGGGCCCT
>JBJTRR010000506.1:0-1299 GCA_046076185.1 bacterium
CCCCATGGTTTCGTCAAAAACCGTGGCTGACCGGGGAGTTGACCCTGTCTGGGGCAAGCGAGCAGACGAATACGTTCAGGAAGTGGTTCAAAAAGTAGATGCGATTTTGGCCCGGGCAATCGCAGTCATAAAACCGGCGAATGTAAGCTATACCCATGCCCGTTGTGGCTTTGCAATGAATCGGCGGCAGCCTTCGCCTGACGGGTTTCGGCTTGGCCCCAACCCTGAGGGGCCGGTTGACCATGATGTTCCTGTGCTTCGAATCATCAACACAGATAATCGGCTTATCGGCGTGCTTTTTGGTTATGCGTGCCACAACACTGCGTTGGGTGCCACTCGCGAAATTCATGGTGATTTTGCAGGTTTTGCGCAGCAGAGGCTGGAGTCGGAATATCCTGAAGCAGTGGCCCTTTACCTCGTCGGATGCGGTGGCGATCAGGACCCCTCGCCGCGTCGAGACCTGGCCGATGCTCGCCAGAACGGATCGGCTCTTGCTTCAGCTGTTGATGGTGCCCTCTCCACTGCCGGTATTGGTCTGGAACCCGTTCTTTCTACCAGCCTTGAAAATGTCGCCCTGCCCTTCGCCCAACTCCCTTCACGGGAAGAACTTGACTCACGAAGTAAGTCTGGCGACGGATTTGTCTCGCGGCATGCCAGAATGATTCTGAAAAACTGGCCCCAAACCGGCGATCAGCCACTCGATTACCAATATCCCGTGCAGGTTCTGGCGTTCGGCGGGAAACTGGCTTTGGTTGCTCTTGGTGGTGAACCTACTGTGGATTACGCCCTGAGGCTGAAAAAAGAACTTGCCACGGCCAACCGTCCGGTTTGGGTTGCCGGTTACTCTAACCTTGTTAATGCATATATTCCCAGCCGACGCGTGCTTGAGGAAGGCGGTTATGAAGGCAATCAGGCTATCATTTACCAAGCCCTGCCCGCACCTTTTCAGCCAGGTCTTGAAGAACGAATTATCAATTCAGTTTATAAACAGTTCAAGGGACTTGGGTTGACGGCAAATGAAGTTTCGCCCTGACCAGTTAATACGTTCAACGAGCAATTTCAATAGGTCAGCATGGAGGCTTGAAGATTTGATTCTACTAAGTACCCCTCCCACGAATTACGAACTGGAATTGCGGAATACCTGGTTTCGGTTATGATATCTTATGAATCACATCTTGATACCACAGCACGGAGGCTGACATGCGAGGTCGAAAGACGGCTCTACGGATCGATTTGACCCCAGAAGAACGAACTGAACTTGAGCGGCGGGTTCGATGCACCACACTTCCAGCCGGGGCG
>JBJTRR010000507.1:0-1314 GCA_046076185.1 bacterium
CAGGACAGATGTCATGTGGGCCTCAGCCTGAAGCAGACGGAAGAGGCCTGCCGGCAGGTGGTTTCGCTGCCGCTTTATCCGGAAATGACCGACGAGCAGGTGCAGATCGTCATTAATACAACCGCCGCCGTGCTGCGGAGAGAGCGATGCACGCTTCAGAATATGCCGTGATGCGTGCCTGTGAAGATGCCCACTGGTGGTATGTGGGGCTTCACGAAATAACCCTCGAAACAATGAAAAAATTGACACCGGCTGGTGCGCCCGGCCGATGGCTTGATGCAGGCTGCGGCACCGGTGGCCTGATCGAAAAATCCGCAGGGGTGATGCCTGAAATCATTGGCATGGAACCTTCTGAACATGCTTTTACGGAATTAAAATCAAGGCAGGCCCAAAATCTGGTCAGGGGCGATCTTCTCAGGTCACCATTTCCAGCAAATGCCTTTGACATCGTCACTTCGCACGATGTGATCGGGCTATTTGCGGGACACGATCTGTCACAGGCTGTCAACCAGCTTTGCCGCATGGTCAGGCCGGGTGGCCACCTGATTTTAAATCTTCCCGCCTTTCAGTTTCTCCATTCTGATCACGACCGGTTTGTCGGAAATCAAACCCGGTTTAATGCCCGCATTGCCCGCACACTGCTTGAAAATGAGAATATGCAGGTTGTTTCGATAACCTGCCGCCTCTTTTTCCTCTTCCCGCTTGTGGCTGCCAGCCGGCTTCTCGATCAATTCAAAAAACGCAGTGAAGTGACTCAGTCTGACGTGAAAATGCCCAATGCCATGCTCAATACCGTTCTGCTGGGCATCCTGCGTCTGGAAAATCGCTTGATCAGGATGGGCATTTGCTTCCCCTGGGGCCTTTCGCTTTTTGTCGTAGCACAAAAGATAAACTGAATTTCAGGGATGAAAAAAGAGTGTCAAAATGAGAATCAGCGCCCTGTTAATTGATCGCAGAAAACGGCTGATATTCTCGGTTGCGGCTGCAATTTCGCTTTTGTTTGTGTTAATGGTTGGCCCTGATTTGTACGGAATGATCTACAGGGCAATTTATCATGCCGTGAATCAATATATTATTGCATGGAAGTTCGATATATTCATGAATTTTGTATTTCCAGTTTTACGAATTTTATTTTGTATTGCATTTTATTATTTATTCATCAGGCTTTTTGATGATGATCAATTCATCAATTCACACGTTCAGGATTTCTCTCGTAAAATCATAAAATACCTTTTAAATCCAGCCTTTGCCATGATGACGGTTCTTTATTTTGCCACATGGTTTCCGCATTATCTTTTCTGGCCCTGGTGGATG
>JBJTRR010000508.1:0-1191 GCA_046076185.1 bacterium
ATTTCCCGCACCAGGTTCGACCGGCGTTCGACCACTTCCTGGCCGCTGATGGCTTCAATCATCGGGCGGCCGCCAATTTTCACGGCCACGCTTACGCGGTCGCAGCCCACCAGCCTTTTGCCTTCGTTGGCCACTGCCAGAGACGTTTCTGTCAGGCCCAGCGAGCCATGAATGGCATGGGTGAAGCCTTCAAGCTGGTTCCACAACCGCTGCTGCGAAAGCACCTGACGCATCTGGCGGTTTTTGAGGTATTGGGTGGCCAGGTCGGCCAGGTCAGAAATGAATCGCAGGGTGCTCTTCTGCTGCACGGCCCGGCGGTTCGGGTCCATCATGATTTCAATCAGGCCGACATTCTGCTTTTCATGAATGATCGGGGCAAGAATCAGTGTGAAGGGCGTGGGGTTGCCGGCATTGGGCATGCCCTCGACAACTGCTCCGGGGGGAATGATCTGCGGTTCGTTGGTCTGCATCATAATGCCCAGAAGGGCATCGTGCGGGGCAGGTTTCACGCGGCCGTCAAGCAGGCCGGTCTGGCGGAATTCAATCTGGTGCTGCATTCGCAGGCCACCGCGCTGGTCAAGCATCCACAGGGCTCCGCCTGTGGCGGCCACGGCCGCGATCACACGATTCATGAATTCGCTGGCAAATTCCTGCGGCTGAATATCGGCCTCGGCCAGTTCAGCGATTTCGCTGACCAGCCTGCGGATTTGATTCTTCGTCTGTTCGATCAGTGATGGATCGAGTGTTTCTTCAGCCATGTCGCACCTGATCGTTCTTTGCTAAATGATCTCGGTTCAGGGTCTTATGCTCATTCGGCCAGCACCTTGGGGTGGCTCTGGGGGCAGTCGCCACAGCCCGGTTTTGCCGAACACTCCACTAAGGACAGCCCGGGGCGCAAACTTCCCCGATTTTTTCCAAAGAATTCTCAATATTTTTCAAAAAATGTTCGAACGCGTTGAATAGCGTTTCTGACGCACGATGGTAAGTGTAATTTTAATAAAGGGTTAAACTGGATTAATTGCGATGTGGACCGAAGGAAGGAAAGGGCGTTACAGACCCCCTGACCGGACTTTAAGGATTTTTGGTTCGAGTCCCCGGAATTCCTAGAAATGAAATTTTCCGAGTGACCTTCACTGCCTTAAAAAAAATGATACGATTCCTCTACAAATAGGTGGAGTTCACGGAAGCCAC
>JBJTRR010000509.1:0-1739 GCA_046076185.1 bacterium
CCCGGTAAGAAGAATCAGGCCCGCCCTTTAAGCATACCATTCCAGTAAAGCTGGGGCAGCAGATGTCTCTTAAGCTGATACATGCTCCATCGCTCTTTCGACTGGTCAAATGGGAAGCTCTCAAGTATTGCTCCATCATAGCCAAATTCTGCCAGAACCAGTCTGCCATAGCCTGTCACCAGCGGGCAGCTTCCATAACCATTGTATTTGGCCTCAATCGTTCTTGAATTCATCTGCGAAATCAGATTTTCAACCACCACCGGGGCCTGTTTGCGAATAGCCGCGCCCGTTTTTGCGCAAGGTGCATTAATACAATCACCAAGAGCAAAAACATTCGCGAACCGCGTTGACTGCATCGAATATTTATCCACGCCCAGCCAGCCGTTTTCATCAGCCAGTTCGCTGTTTTTGACAACGTCCATCGGCCCCATCGGTGGTGTCACATGCATCATCTCAAATGCAATTTCTTCTGATGCACCAGTCGATTTATCGACGATTTTTGCCTCACGCGATTCACCGTCAATTCCTGTCAGTTCATGCCCGAATTGCATTTCAAGATTTTTCCGGGCGATCACCTGATCCAGCGTCTTGCGATATTTTTCCACCGCAAAAATCTGTTTCTGGGGTGTCACATAAACAATTCTTGATTTGTCGCGAACACCCTGACGCCGAAAGGCATCATCTGCCAGATACATGATTTTCTGCGGCGCACCGCCACATTTCACCGGCGTGCCGGGCATGGTGAAAACTGCTGTACCACCTTTGAAATTTCGAATGCAGTTCCAGGTGTATTCAGCGGTTTCATAGCTGTAATTGGAACAAACGCCATTCCTGCCCAACGATTCCTTCAGGCCCGGAATGCCATCCCAGATGATCTTGATGCCAAGACTGACCACCAGATATTCATACGTCAGCCGCTTGCCTGAAGCCAGTGTCACAGCATTGCCAGAAGCATCAATCTGCCCGGCTTTTTCCTGAATCCACGATGCTCCGGCAGGAATATACCGCGATTCCTGTCGCCTGCTTTCCTCTTTCTCGCAGACACCACCTCCAACAAGTGTCCACAGTGGCTGATAGTCATGCGTCGCTGCCGGTTCCACGATCGCCACATCATAATCTTTCGATGCCAGCTTTTTCCTCAGGCGTGCCGCCACCGTCAGGCCGCCGGAACCGCCGCCAAGAATCAGTATTTTGTAATGATCGCGAATCTGGTTGGTTGCGACTGGTGCAGCCATTTTCTTGACTCTTCTGATACCTGGTGGAATCAACACGCCCGATGCAAGCCTGTTATGGCCCCCGACTGATGCGTATCTTCAGAATGACAGATCAACCCGTGAAATTCAATGAGGAACCAGCACGGCCCATCCCTTCTGCTGCCGTTCGATCGATACAATCATCGCGGACGACACAGGCTTCACGAATGGTTGCAAATCACTCATTAAAAAGCTGTTACGCCTGACTGCCTGACTACAGGCCATCAGGCTGACACCGGCATCAGCCAGACTTTTCAAAAGTTCTTCGTTCGGATTTGATTTGTCAGCATTTTTTCCCGCGTAAACGGCCTGATTCATGCAACAGACAAGTGCCTTGCCATGCACAACCACAGCTACCTGCAACTTGGCCGAATCAACACCACCCAGCGCAGCCAGATTCAAAAATCGGGCCACCACTTCAAAACCCTTGTTCAATTGCCCTGGCTCTGCCTCCGTAGTTACATCAAAAATCACTTTCATACCAGG
>JBJTRR010000510.1:0-1394 GCA_046076185.1 bacterium
CAAAAGTAATGGTCTGGTTCGTGCCGCCCAGCGTGCCGGCATAGGTAATCGCCTCGCGAAGGGAAATCAGGTTGTCGGTGGCGTTCACCACGTCAAGCGTGGTGTTCACCGTGGTGCAGGCTGTTTCGTTCGCTGGCCCGGCACTAAAAACATAGGTTCGGCCCACGCTTGTTGTAGGATTTGCACTATTGCCAGGTGAGCCTGCCACGGCCGTTAACCCATCGGCACTCAGGCTGACAGAATTACCAAGCCGGTAACTAGCCACAGCATCTGATGCCATCAGTCTCTGGTCAAATGCCGTTGTGCTTGCCCAGCCGCCTGTGGGCCTGGTGAATCTATCGACGGCGCCCTTGTAATTATTCGTGCCAGGAGGACTAGGGGAATAGTCATACCCATATGAACCAATTAAGGCTTTTGAACCATCTGCATTCAGGCTGACAGAGCATCCAAAGTGATTATTTTCATTGATGCTAGAAATCGTGAATTTGGCATTATATGCCGATGTTGTTGCCCAGCCGCCGCTTACGGGTTTTGTATAGATGTAGGCCGCTCCTCTGGAACTGTTCACGTTTTGAGCACCAATAAGCACGGTCTGGCCGTCGCCACTGATGGTTACAGCAATGCCGAAAATGTCACTGGCCACACCATCCGATGCCGTTAATATTGCCGATTCGGTCGCTGTGGCCCAGCCCCCACCTAGCCTGTTAAAAAGATAGGCCGCCCCTTGGAAGCTGTTTTTTCCAACTGCACCAACTATTGCCGTGGTGCCATTACTGCTCAGGCTGACAGAATATCCTAATAAATCACCTGCTGCGCGAACTGAAGCCGTTAGCTTGGCGGTGTATGTCGATGTATTCGTCCACGTGCTTCCCGGTCGGTTGTAGATATAAGCCGCACCTTGGTTGTCGGCTCTTTTGGCACCAATCAGGGCGATTGACCCATCGGCAGATAGGCTGACGGATTGCCCAAACTCACCATAGCCAGTACTGATAACATCACTGGCGGTGATTGTGGCTGATTGATTTGCATTCACCCAGCCCCCACCCGGCCTGTTGTAAACATAGACGGCTCCGTAGTCACTGTAGCCCGGTGCCCCGATCAAGGCGGTTGACCCATCGGCAGAGAGGCTGACGGACCAGCCGAAAAGGTCGCCGGTCGAGCTTGATGAATAGGTGGATGGCCGCAGTTTTGCCGTCTGCGAGGCATTGGCCCAGCCACCCGAAGGCAGTGTAAACACGTAGGCAAATCCGTTACCGGCAGTGCTGCTTGGGTTATCTGTCTGTGGTGCCCCAACCAGAATCGTAGAACCATCAGCACTGATCGCCACGGCCGAGCCAAAATAATCACCTGTTGCTCCATCAGATGCGGTGAGCTTGGCCACCTGGGTGTAAGGG
>JBJTRR010000511.1:0-2886 GCA_046076185.1 bacterium
GATAAATGCCGATGGAGGCCAGAAGAAAGCCTCCGCCCCAGCAGAAGGCGGCTGTGGTGCCGACCATTCGCGGCCCGACCCGCTCAACCCATCGCCCGGCCACTGCCGCTGAAAGGCCAAGGCAGACGATGGCCACCGTGAAAATCCAGACCACCTGGCTCAGAGTCCAGTCGGTTGACGAACTGGCCACCACGCCCCTGATGGTTGTCAGCGGTGTGTTAAAGATGCTCCAGGCATAAACCGAGCCGATGCAGAGATGGATCGAGACGGAAGCCGGCGGCACCAGCCAGCGGTTAAAGCCGGGCCGGGCGACAATCCGGCTTCGCTCAAGATATTTCAGCAGGCTCATGTTCTGGTCGTTTTCGCTATCTCAGGCAGTAGTCAGATCAGAATTGGATTATTGAGTAGAGTCTTACCAGTCGGTCGAGCCGCTGTCGGAACTGCCGCCGCCCCAGTCGCCACCGCTGTCAGCCCCTGACCAGCCGCCGGAGTCGCTGCTGGATGAGCTGCCCCAGTCAGAACCTGAGTTCGAAGCCGAAGAGGACCAGTCGCCGCCGTCGTCGGCACCGTGCCACTGGTCAGACTGCTGCTGGCCAGGGTCAATTGGCGTTGAACCCCAGCCGCCGTGGCCCATGCCCGTCATTGAGCCATGCGAATGGTCGTGATGCCCGTGCCCACCCAGGCTGTTATAAACCCAGTTGCCCAGAATGGCACCGCCGAGGCCACCCATCACACCACGGAAAAATCCGCCACCGCCGCCACCACCATAGCCAGGGCCATAACTCGGCCCATAACCACCGGTGCCACCGCCACCGGGCCCAAAGGCACCCTGCCCAGGGCCACCGCCGGGAGGCATGCCGGCGTTATAGGAACGTGCTGATGACATGGCACGCAGCACGCCAACCAGAATCAGAAAGCCAACCCCCAGGAAGAGGATCAGCACAACTCCAGATACGGAACCAGAAGGCTGGGCGGCGGCAGGTGCAGGCGGAGGGGCTGGCGTGAAATTTTTGGAAGGTGCCGGGCTTGGCGACAGCGGATTTTCATTGACGGGGAGAGTGAGCGGAGGTGTGGACGAGGGAGTGGGCTTGCCAGTAGCAAAACGCATCGAGATATCGGCGATGGCATCAAGGCCCTTGCTCAGACCTCCGTCGAAATTCTGCTTTTTGAACTCGCCGCTGATCGCCGCGCGAATTTTATCCTTGTCGTCGTTGGTGATTCGCTTGGAAACGGAGTCGTGCCACAGGACTTCAATTTTCCGGTCATCTTTCAGAATCAGCACATAAAGGCCTGTGCCGGCATAGGTTTTAGCGAGCTGGACGGCGTATCTGCCGGCGTCTTGCCCCTGCGAGTTGGGGCGGGTCTGAATGGTGACCGGCAGGGTTGATTTGGTTCGCAGTTCCTTGATTCGAGACTCGGCCTTCGCCAGGGCTGCCTGGCTGAACATGCCGGCTTCATCGCGAATGGCTGTGGTCTGGCCCTGGGCCGGCAAGGCTGAAGCCACTATCGCCATCGCCAGAAAGGCCGCTGCAATTCGATTTAATCCCGGTCGATTCATGATCTATGTCCCGTGAATGGTCCTGCCTGAGGACGGGTTGATCAAAGCACAGTTGTTCATCATAAGGTTCTTCGCTGAAGGAAACAAATTATTTGCGACATCCAATCCTTTTCTGGTCCATTCGGATCAAAGGAATAATTCGTTTATTTTGCAATCTATATCAATCAATATCTTCAAACCTTGTCACTGCAACCACTTCTGAAAGTTTCACAAGAACCCGGGCACGGTTTCGGCGGATGCCGACCCGGCGTGAGTCAATGAGATAAGCCTCTCGTGTGGAATTCGAGTCGCGGAGATCGTGAAAATCAGCATCTTTCAGGGTCAAAAAACCAATATCTGCCGCTTCAAGCACGCCCAGGCACAAAAACGGCCCAGCCAGGTCAACAACCACCGCCTGCCCGATCCAGGCCGGCAAGGGGGCAAGCAATTCCCGGGAACTTGAAGACGACTCTTGTGACATAAGCTTAACCCTTTATGTATATGAGTTTAGACGAGATGATTCCAGCATGTGCGATGATTGACAGCGGCGTACATAAAAGTTCGCATAAGTTCATCTTGACACAAATTTTGTTCCGCTATACTGTTCCGGCACTATGAAAAACCTCCATACCATTGCCATTGTTGTCGTGCTCGATTGCATCGGGGCCATGGCGTTCGGGCAGACGCCTGAACCGCTGGGAGGAGGAACATCGCCAGCTAGGCCAATGGCTGTTGCCGACCCGCCACAAGTCATTTTATTGACAAACGGGCGCATTCTGGAAGGGATGATCACACGTAATCCGGAAGGCGGCTACAATGTGCGGCAAAAGCTGGGGCAGATCAAGGTGGCCAGCGACGATATTGAAGGGCTGTTTCCTTCGATCAATTCCGTTTACGAACATAAGAAAGAAATTCTGCCGCCCCGCGATATTCAGGAACGAATGCGGCTTTATCGCTGGTGCCTTTCACTGGGCCTGCTGAAACAGGCGGAAGAACAGCTGAAGGCCGTGTTGGCCCTGTCACCTGATCATGAGGAAGCCACAAGCCTGCTGACCCAGCTTGAAAACCGTATTGCCCGGCAAAGTGCGGCTGCAAGCGACCCGGCCGTGATGCAGACATCAGCCACCACGGCCAAAGAGAGCGGCCCGAGAGACCTTGACCCGGCCTTTTTGAATCGGGCCCTGCGTGACATGGCCCTGCGAACCAACCCTGTGATTTTCGACCTGCCCGAGCCGCAGGCCTTGAAACGGGCCCAGGAATTTAATCAATATATTCACCCGATTGTGCAGAAATATTGTGCAAGCTGCCATAACGAGCGAACGCCAAACGGTTATGCCCTGGTGGCCGTG